>JBBQSI010000069.1:0-10946 GCA_038213975.1 Chitinophagales bacterium | reverse complement strand
GTATGATCGTCACATCCAGTACCGGAATGGATTGCCGAGATATGGCGAATGGAGCTATGGGCCGCAGGTATGGATGATGAATCAATTGCGCATCAGTCATCATGGACAAAATGGTGTGTATGATCATGCATCCTTCAATGTTGCCGTTCAGCTGTTTGAAGAAAGCCGCATGGTTCGCAACATCCAGGATGATGAGCGCCACATCCGCGAGGAAAAAGTGGATGCATATTCATTCAACCTTGATTTTGTCAAGACCATCCGTGCCCGGCATAAATTATTTTATGGTATCGAAGGGGTGTGGGATGATGTGACATCTCTCGGAGTGGATGAAAATATTGCTACCGGTATTTCTGTAAAGGGTCCGGCACGTTATCCGCAGGCAACATGGTCTTCGTATGCGTTGTACGCGAATTATCTGATGCATCTGAATGATCAGATCTCATTGCAGAGTGGGTTACGTTACAATCTTGTGAACCTGGATGCTGCCTTTGATACGACATTCTATCCATTTCCGTATACGACGGCCTCACTTGATCATGGGGCATTGACCGGAAGTCTTGGTGTCGTCATCAATCCATCATCGACGTGGTCACTGAGTGCGAATCTGTCGACGGGTTTTCGTGCACCGAATGTGGATGACGCCGGTAAAGTTTTTGACTCCGAACCCGGTTTTGTAATTGTACCCAATCCGGACCTTGAACCAGAATATGCATACAATGCAGAAGCCGGGATTGCGCGTGTTTTTGGTAAAACTGTGAAAGTGGATCTGACGGCCTATTACACGTTTCTGCAACACGCAATGGTACGTCGCAATTTCACGCTGAACGGTCTCGATAGTTTCGTGTATGATGGCGAACTGAGCCAGGTGCAGGCCATTCAGAATGCGGCGGTGGCCAATGTATATGGTGTCCAGATAGGTGCTGAGGTGAAGCTGCCCTCCGGTTTTGGGCTCATGACGGATCTCAATTATCAGATCGGAGAGGAAGAGCTGGATGATGGCTCTACAAGTCCGTCGCGTCATGCTGCTCCTTTGTTTGGTGTGACGAAATTGAGTTATACGCACAATAAACTTAATCTAATCCTGTATGCACAATACAGCGGTGAGAAAGCATTTGTGAATCTGCCGCAGGAGGAACAGGAGAAGACAGAGATCTATGCGGTGGATGAAGATGGGAATCCCTATTCACCGTCATGGATGACGCTCAATTTTAAAGCCCAATTACAACTGGAAAAGAACCTTGCCATCAGTGCCGGGCTGGAGAATATTACAGACAAGCGCTATCGGCCCTATAGTTCGGGGATTGTGGCGCCGGGTCGTAATTTTATTCTTTCGGTGAAAGCCATTTTTTGATGTAACGGGGACTTTACTTTTTTTCTTCCTTCGATAAGCTCAGGCACCTGGTTGATTGAAGGATAACTTACAGAGCGGCGGCAACGGGAAATGAATCGGGGGAGTATGCATTTTTTTGCCTTCGACATGCTCAGGCACCGCGTTGATTCCTATATTACATCCATTGGTGTTAAAAAATCATAATAATCCGCGGTCCCTTAATATCGTGAGCAGGTCGTGTTTTGAAAAACCGCTTTAGGTTAAGGTTATAACGACATTACCTGTTTTTTGTCCTGTTTCGACATACCTGTACGCTTCGACAATTTGTTCTAATGTATATCGCCTGTCAATTACAGGTTTATACGTATTATTTTCCACCAGTTCTTTTAAGAAAACAACATCTTCTTTCGTAATTGTTGGAATCGGGAATATTACTTTTTTACCGCCCAATAGTGGAGTTATAAGTGCTAAAAATATATTCTGAGAGTTTTTACCGAGTTCTGTTGACATATATATTCCGTTCTTATTTAGTAATCGTTTGCATCGTCCGAAAGAACTTTTACCAACAGCATCAAACACTACATCAAAGGTCTGGGGTATCTTGGTAAAATCTTGTTTTGTATAATCGATTACCACGTCAGCTCCCAATGACTTTACTAGGTCTACATTTTTAGTATTGCAAACTGCTGTAACTTCTGCACCAAAATATTTTACCAGTTGCACGGCTGCTGAACCAATTGCACCCGTTGCTCCATTAATCAGAATTTTTTGCCCTGGCTTTATTTTTGCAGCTCGTATATCGCATAGTGCATAATGTGCGCCTTCGGTTATGGGTGCAGCTTCCTCGTACGATACATTTCCCGGCATTTTTGTAATGGCATCATGTTGTGCCATTATCATATACTCGGCATGTGCTCCAAACGTTGTGTCGTTATAACCAAACACCTTATCTCCGGTCTTAAATAAGGTTACGTCTTTGCCAACCATTTCGATTTCTCCGGCAAACTCGTTTCCAAGCGTTTTATTTTTGGGTCTAAATAGACCGCTGAAAAATCTGGATATAAAATATTCAGCACTTCGAAATCCACAGTCGGTGCGATTGACTGTAGTGGCATAGACTTTAATGAGCACTTCGTTGTCTTTTGGAATCGGTTTGTCAACCTCCATTAATTTAACGACTTCTGGTGGTCCGTATTCTGTATTAATGATTGCTTTCATTTTTAGAAAATTATAACACGAACCGCTTGAAAGTTAAACTTTTACTCCCGAAATTAATCAATAAGGCCACATCAAGCTTATACGCTTTTAAGTAATTAAGCACTTGGGCCCAATGCACTTCTTCCAATTGGATGACTGCTTTTATTTCAACCAGGACTTTTCTCTCCACCACAAAATCGGCCCTTCTGGTGCCAATCGGTTCTTCTAAATGTTTGTAGAAAATATCCTGTTCTATCTCCCTGGCAAATTCCAGGCCAGCAATACGCATTTCATAAGCCAATGCCCTTTGATATATGACCTCCTGAAATCCATTACCCAAAAATTTATGGACTTCAAAAGCTCCACCAATTATCTTTTCGGTGATCTCCTTAAATTTTAATTCTTGTTCCATTGTAATTTTTAGTGATTTAGAAGCATTTTATCTTAATCAAATGAGAAGGTGATTTGAACCGATCTTACCGATTGTATGAATTAGTGTAAAAATAATCCGTGCAATCCTTTAAACCGATTAATCCGTGGTTCAGACACTGTATTGTCTTAATCTCTGTTTAAGCGGACTGCACTGATTGCACGGATAAAGGTAGTCTGGATCACGGATTATACTGATTATAGTACGAACCGCTTGAAAGTTAAACTTTTACTCCCGAAATCAAGGAGAAGGTGATTTGAACCGATCTTACCGACTGTATGAATTAGTGTAAAAATAATCCGTGCAATCCTTTAAACCGATTAATCCGTGGTTCAGACACTGTATTGTCTTAATCTCTGTTTAAGCGGATTGCACTGATTGCACGGATAAAAGTAGTCTGGATCACGGATTATATTGATTATAGTACGAACCGCTTGAAAGTTAAATTTTTACTCCCGAAATCAAGGAGAAGGTGATTTGAAAGCCGAGGTCAAAAAACTGAAATGCAACTGGATTTCTGTAACTTTACCATAATGACATCACCAAAATTTATAATCGTCGTTGGCACTTCGGCCGGAGGGATGAATGCCCTCACAGAGCTGGTGTTGCAATTGAAGGAAAGCATGGATGCTGCTGTTTTCATCGTGATGCATTTGTCCGGGAAAAGCATCAGCGATTTTCTGGTGCACCGGCTTCAGCCACATACTAAATTGAAATGTGAAGTAGCAACACAAGATACACCGATTCAGAAAGGGCATATATACGTTGCAACTCCCAATCAACATTTACTTGTTAAGAAAGAGAAAATGATTCTTGGACGAGGGCCTGAAGAAAACCGTTGGCGGCCATCCATTGATGTATTGTTTCGCTCAGCCGCTGCTGCTTACAGCTCAAGAGTGATAGGGGTTGTATTAACCGGTTTGCTGGACGATGGCACCATCGGGATGTCAGCCATAAAAAGAAGTGGTGGCACCTGTATCGTGCAGGACCCGAATGAAGCTGAATATCCCGACATGCCACTGTCTGTTCTCAATACCATGGAGGTTGATTATTGCACATCACTTACCCGAATGGGTGAGGTCATATTTGAGATTACAAAAACAGATCCTGAGGAAAAATCAGCTCCAGCGGATGTCATCATCGAGTCAGAAATTGCCGAAAGAGTGGTGGTCGATTATGGGCACGTAAAAAAATTAGGTAACAAAAGTATTTACGCATGTCCTGATTGTGGCGGAGGGTTATGGAACCTTAAAAATGGTGCCGGCAACGTGAATCGGTACCGATGTCACATTGGACATTCATATTCAGAAAAGGATCTGGTCGTCAAGCAGGGTGAAATCCTGGAGTCGACGTTATGGACAGCACTTCGAATTATGGAAGAGCGAAGAACGCTGTTGCAAAAAATGGAAGACGACAATATGAAAAAAGGGTTTTCGCAAATGGCGGCAAGCTATCGCGATAAGGGTGAAAGTATACAGGTCCATGTGGACAAGATGAAAGAGGTTTTGTATGCAACCCAAAATACCCTTTAGGTAACAGGCTTTGCCAACATTGATAAGCCTTTTGACACACGCTCAGTGGCCGGGCAAGCAAAAGAAGAATTGTCCTGTTTCGAACGCCAGGATAACCTTTGAGAAGCATTCAGAAAAATTGTCAATGTAAACTTTACGGCTTATCAGTGTCGCTCCATATGTGAAAAGAAAGCGAAATACCTGAGCTTTAACCAACAAAGTATGTCGATTATATCATATAATAGTTTAGTCAGCGTATTTTAGTAGCTTCACGTACTTTGAAGAGAAATTACTTACTTTGAAGAGAAATATAGAGGCACAGAAAAAGGATACGGTAGAACCGAAAGCCACTGTGCAAAACTTTCCTATTGTAGGCATTGGCGCGAGCGCAGGCGGGCTTGATGCCTTTAAGCGATTGCTTAAAGCGATACCCGAAAGCTCAGGTATGGCGTATGTATTGGTGCAGCATCTTGACCCGGCTCATGAAAGTATTTTAACGGAAATACTACAACGGGTAACAAAAATTCCCGTGCACGAGATTACCGAAGACATTCATCTTGCACCTGACCACATCTACATCATTCCTCCCAACAAAGTTCTTACTTCCACCGATGGTGTGCTGCAACTCACACCGCGCAATAGAAAAATTCTTAATCTCACGATTGATGTTTTTTTCACATCACTTGCCGAAGTGCATAAAGAATTTGCAGTAGGAGTTGTATTGTCAGGCACAGGCAGTGATGGAACTCTCGGATTAAAAGCCATCAAAGAACATGGCGGCATCAGCTTTGCACAGGATATCGAATCGTCAGCTTATGCGAGTATGCCACAAAATGCGATGAATGCAGGCGTAGTTGATTTTATTTTAGCTCCCGAGAAAATTCCCGCGCAGCTTTTGGAAATCAACAGCACCTATAAAACCACTCATGTTTTTAAAGACAAAGAGCTACTGCCAAAAAACGATGAAGATATTTTCAATCAAATTCTTATGTTGCTTCGTCAGCGTAGTGGGGTGGATTTCACATATTACAAGCAGCCGACTTTTCACAGGCGCATAGCGCGGAGAATTGCTATTGTCAAAAAGAAAAATCTTACCGACTACCTATCGTTTATACGCACCAACAAAGATGAACAGGACGCACTCTTTCAGGACGTGCTTATACCCGTCACTTCTTTTTTCCGGGATCCGAAAACGTTTCAAACGTTATGCGACACCATTTTTCCCACGCTGTTTAAAAATAAATCTCCGACAGGACCCATTCGTGTTTGGGTAGCAGGATGCTCCACAGGCGAAGAAGCATTTTCCACTGCCATCTGCCTGCATGAATTTTTAGGAGACAAATGGTCCGGCACAAAAATTCAAATCTTCGCCAGTGACATTTCCGAGAAAGCGATCAAAAAGGCGCGTGCTGGTTTGTACAACAAAGCTGAAGTAGAAAATCTTTCTGCAACGCGGCTAAAAACGTATTTCATAAAAAACAATGGTGGTTACGAAGTGAACAAGCTCATCCGTGATATGTGTGTGTTTGCTCCGCATAATTTTTTAAAGGACCCGCCATTTGCAAAAATGGATTTCATCAGTTGCCGCAATGTGCTTATCTACATGGATACGTTTTTGCAAAAAAAAGCATTCACCACGTTTCATTATGCGCTTAAAGAAAACGGATTTCTTCTCCTGGGAAGATCTGAATCCATTGGCGCATCCTCCGATTTGTTTACTCAAGTTGATAAATACAATAAAATTTATTCGCGCAAACCCGTGCCTGGACGATTCATGCATGTGGCCACTGAGCGCAAAGAAGAGGTAATAACAACCAAAGACAGATCGGTAACCAAACAGGAAACCGTTCACACCGATTTCAGAAAAAGTGCAGAGGCGATTATGATTTCAAAATCGCCCGCCAGTGTGGTCGTGAATGAACATATGGATATCGTGCATATTCACGGCATCATCACACCGTTTCTTGAAGCACCTCAGGGGAAACCTACGCACAACCTTCTGAAAATGGCTCGTGAAGGGTTAGCATTTGACTTGCGAAACGCTTTTCACAAAGCAGCAAAGGAACAGGCAACTATTACAAAAGAAAATATTCTTGTAGCGCCATCCGGAAATCAATCTTTGGTAACGATTGAAATTATTCCACTCACGGATACCATTGAACCACATTACTTAATTCGGTTTGAGGAAAAAATAATTCCAGTTGTGCAGGAAGAAAAAAAATCTTCAGCCGGGAAACTAAAAAATACTGAATCGCAAAAAAGACTCGAACAATTAGAAAAAGAACTTTCGCAAACTCATGAAGACATGCGCTCCATCACCGAAGATATGGAAGCCTCCAATGAAGAGCTGCAAAGCGCTAACGAAGAATTGGAAAGCAGCACCGAGGAGATGCAAAGTTTGAACGAAGAGTTGGAAACATCAAAAGAAGAACTGCAATCCACCAACGAAGAACTCACGATCGTGAATCAGGAGCTGCTTGACAAACAGGAACAACTCAACGCAGCCCGCTACTATGCCGAAAGCATCGTTAGCACCATCCGCCATCCGCTTCTTGTTCTGGATAAGGCGCTTCGTATAAAAACGGCTAATACCTGCTTCTACGAAAAATTTGATGCAAAAGAAGATGACACTGAAGGAAAGTTATTTTATGAAATACAGGACCACCAGTGGGACGATAGTGTCATGCGCGGCCTGCTTGAAAAAGTACTTCCCAAAGGCGAACGGCTCAGCGACTTTGAAATTGTACTCAAATTTCCTTCTTCCGGTGAACGTACGTTGCTATTAAATGCGATGCAGATTTTAAATGAAAATAATTCAATACAATTAATTCTTCTCGCCATTGAAGATATTACCGAACGCAAATCAGCAGACGAAAAACTGAAATCATTTACAGTTGAATTAGAAACGGAAGTAAAAAAACAAACAGGTGAACTTCAAAATACAAACGAAGAACTCAAGCAAGCAAACAGCCGATTGGACCAGTTTGCCCACATCGCCAGCCATGATTTGCAGGAACCCCTGAGGAAAATTATCACGTTCTCCATGCGCCTGCAGGACAAACATAAAGATGGATTGAGCACAGAAGTAAAAACCTATCTCAACAAAATTGAAAGCGCTTCTTCTCGCATGACAGCCCTTATACGCGACCTGCTTAATTACTCTCGATTACTTCA
The DNA here is from genome assembly GCA_038213975.1 of Chitinophagales bacterium. Taxonomy (GTDB): domain Bacteria; phylum Bacteroidota; class Bacteroidia; order Chitinophagales; family Chitinophagaceae; genus Ginsengibacter. Next base: position 3,304 of record JBBQSI010000069.1, on the reverse strand, counting down.
ACATGAAAAATTATTTGTGCAAACAGATTTGAATGAAACGTTCAAGAATATTTTAAACGATTTTGAATTACTCATTCAGGAGAAGAATGCCCGAATACGAACCGCTGAGCTTCCGACTATTGATGCCATCCCTTTGCAGATGAATCAACTTTTTTACAATCTTATCAGCAACGCCCTTAAATTTTCTAAAACTGGTGTGGCGCCTGTTATCACTCTTACATCACGAACACTTTCTGAGAATGCCATAAAAAAATATCCTTCCTTCCGACCACTAACGACGTATGTTGAAATCATTGTCAAGGACAACGGTATCGGCTTTGAAGAACAGTATTCAAGTAAGATATTCACCATCTTCCAGCGCCTGCATGACAAAGAATCCTATGGGGGCACAGGCATCGGTTTAGCACTCACCAAAAAGATTATTGAAAACCATCACGGAGAAGTTTTTGCTAAAGCAAAGAACAACAATGGTGCAGAGTTTCATGTCATACTACCGCTTACGCAACCACGATAATTAACCCCGGCACGCAGGATGGATCCATATATATTTTTGATCGTAGATGATGATCCGGACGACAGGATGTTTTTCAAAGATGCATTACGTGACCTACTTCCCTCCGCTGTATGTATGGAAGCGCATAACGGCGTAACAGGGCTTCTACAATTGACGAAAGCAGAACAACTCCCCGATTTTATTTTCCTTGATGTAAACATGCCCCGTATGGATGGCAAAGAATGTTTAAAGCAGTTAAAAAAAGATGAGAAGCTCAGGCATATTCCCGTCATTATGTATTCCACTTTTTTTTTATCGGAGAGCATAGAAGAATTTCGTACCATCGGAGCATCTGGTTATCTCACTAAGCCAATGGATATGAATACACTTCCCGCGAAAATTCGTGAAGCTATGAAAGGAAATCTAATGACCATCTTAGTACCCCCCCTCTAGAACGAACGCATTTATGTGCACACTTTTATTTTTTGTTCCGGCCAGGAAATCACAAAAGGATTAAAGGTGCTTACATTGAATAACGCTTCGCTTGTGTAGGCGCTGATTGCCCTTCAAAGGCGGTAAACGGATCCGGATATTCAATGAGTTCGATGCCATTGACAGCCAGTATATAATCACCTGCAAAGCGGTAAGCAGAAAGCTTCACACCCTAATAATTATGTTTTGCAGAATGCAAAAAAATCGCACGCTGCACGCTGCGTTAATTACCGCTAATAAAATTCAGAAAAAATCTAAAGTGGGAGGAGAGTCCAATCTTAAAAAATCATAATAAATAATAATCTCCGAGTCCATAGGTATCGTGAGCAGGTCGTGTTTTGAATAACGCTTCGAGTCATTAGCTAATAATGATATTCGTGCAAGAGTTTATAGTAATGAAATAGGAGAGAATACTGCTTACTAAGATTTACTTTTTATATTATCAATTGATTTTATCAGTGCGATTATTTCTTGTTTCAATTCCGCAATATCTTTTGCGCCTGCTACAGGTGTATCTTTTTCTTCAGCATCCCGCCCTATGAAAAATGTGGCAAATGTGGCAGTGACATACCCAAAAATAGTGTACCCAAAAACAGCTATCAAAAATGCGAGTCCTCTGCCTTCGGGGGTGGATGGATTAAATTCATTACCTGCTGTTATAACCCGCATGGCGGTCCACCATAAAGCCATAGCGTAACTATCAAAACCTGCATGTGGATTTTCAAGCGCATACATACCGGCTGCACCTGCAAAAGTTACTATAAGGGTAATCATAAAAACATACCCAAAGGCTCGCCGTTTCATTGTCGCCCCCAGGCTTTTCATACTTCTGTTTAAAGAAGAAACAATTCGAACAAGCCTGATGCCTCTTAACCCTCGCAGCAAACGAACAAATCTAAAAATACGAAAGACCCTTAAAGCAGGAATAATAAGGGAGATCGCTGTTAACCAGTTCTTTTTAAAAAAATCAATTTTAACCGGTGCTAAAATAAATTTGATCAGAAAATCAATAATAAAAATAACCCAGATGGTTAAGCTTGAATACTCAAGTGGTTTATTCAAGCCCCATATCAATTCAATCACCAATAAAACCAGCCATACAAAGCCTAAGAATATCATTGGAACTTCTAAAAGTTTTTCTATTGAAGTAAGAAGTTTTTTTCTTTCGTTAATTAGTTGCTCTTTCATGACTTGGTGCATATTTAAAAATAGATAACATTACCTGTGGTGTCGCAAAAGTGATCCAGTTAGTCCAGGGGACTCCTGACCTGGGGCTGCGAGTCGGTGGCTACATTTTGAAACTACTCCGTGGTCAGAATAGCAACTCATATGAACTCCTTGTACAGATATCCGCTCTGTTTCCTAAAAGGTGCGTGCCAAGTTAGGCATGAGAATATAAAAGACCAGATTTTTATAGATGCTGGCAACCTGGATGGCTCAGCAATATATCGCCTTGCTGCATTTACTCGCTATCCTTTGGCAGACCAATGGTTGGATGAAAACGGTCTGGAAAACGGAGAGTCAGAGTTGCATCTTCCGAAGTGTAATCGCTATATACCAATGTATGATATAACAGCTTTTACGTTTTTAACTCTGATAGTGGTAGCCAGCACCACCTGGAAGAGTGGACGTCCCTATAATACCCGGGCACCCGTCAAAATAATAGAGATTGATACAATATTGGGTATCTCTCCATAGTTATTAGGGATATACAAAAAATTGAGTATGAAGCAAGAATTTACCCAACTACAATTGACAAGACTGGTATATGGTGAGACGACGAAAGCAGAGTCAGATATGCTGCTCGAGCTGGTCCTCACTGTACCTCAAATGGCTGAAAGCCTTGAGACACTTACCCTGGCCAAAGAGGCCCTGGGAAGTCTTCAGGCAGGTCCAACAGATGCGGTGATCAACCGGATCTTTGCCTACAGCGCAGCTTCTGCGCAGGTTTCTGCCAGCTGAGATGAGCCAGTAACGCAATTAGAAAATTTTTAAGGCCTTCACGTTGATTCGGGGAGGCCTTTTTGTTTGGATCAAAATGACGGGTTTTCAGACATTTTTTTGAAAAAACTTTCATATGACGAGAATATAGTCAAAAAATGCCCATATATTTGACCCGCTATATATTACCGTTGTTTATTATATTTAACTTTTACCAAAAGTACTATCACATGTCATCAGAAAAAGAACGCGAATCCAAGTTGAAAGCCCTTCAACTTACAGTTGATCGCTTAGAGAAAACGTATGGCAAGGGCACCATCATGAAGCTCGGCGACAAACAGGTCGTCGAAGTGGACGCCATACCCACAGGCTCACTCT
>JBBQSI010000068.1:0-10963 GCA_038213975.1 Chitinophagales bacterium | reverse complement strand
GATCAACTTCTCCTATAACTTACCCGTAAATAAATTTCCGCTAACGGACTGGACCACCATGAGAATTCGGTACACAGCCAATTACCGTTGGATCGGCGCTTCCCGCCTGGCAGTGAACCTGGGTAACTTTTTGGAAAACGGGCAACAGGAAGAAGCCAATGTTCAACTGGATTTCATTAAGCTTTATTCAAAATCAAAATGGTTGCGTGCGCTTGATCAACCAAGGCAAAAGCAGGGTGCTAATCTTGCTGACAGCACGGCGAAACCAAATGCTAACGCACAGGCACAACCGAAAAAAGATCCCAACGCCTTACCTGAAATCAATGGAGCCTTAAGGATCGTGGGTAAATTACTCACCAGCGTAAAAGCAGTAAATGCTACCCTTTCCCAAAACAGCAATACCCGCCTGCCGGGCTATACCGATAGTACGCAATACCTCGGCCAGGACTTCAAAAGCATGGCGCCTGGTTTTGACTTCATCCTTGGAAGACAGCCAGACACTGCCTGGCTAAACCGCGCCGCAGGAAGGGGTCTGATAACGCGGGACTCTTTATTCAATGACCTCTTCGTGCAAAATTTTGATCAGCGGTTTACTGTCTCTGCACAACTGGAACCGTTAAGGGATCTGAGCATCGACGTAAATCTTGATAAAACATTTAATAAAAACTATTCAGAAACATTTAAGGACACGACGGGCACCGGCAACAATTTTGCGCATCTCACCCCGTACAGTGGTGGTGGCTTCAATGTGAGTTACATAGCTTTCAATACGCTTTTTGAAAAATATAATCCTAACCAGGTTTCGGCCACCTTCCTGAAGTTCCAGGATTACCGTCAAATATTATCACGGCGATTGGGCGAGCTCAATACTTATAACAAGCTGGCGGGAAATCCCGTCGGTAGTGATGGTTATTCTGTTGGTTATGGGCGCTATGCCGTCGATGTGCTTGTGCCGGCTTTCATTGCGGCGTACACAGGCCAGGATCCGGAGAAGGTTTCCCTGCTAAAGCAAGGAAATGCCAATATCAAAAGCAATCCGTTCCGCGCTATTATACCGAAGCCTAACTGGCGCATCACCTACAATGGGCTTACCAGTATTCCGGGCATGGAGAAAATATTTACGAACTTTTCGCTCACACATGCGTACAATGCAACGCTTGGCATGAACAGCTTTACTTCGGCCCTTCTTTACCGGGATGCTTCCAGGTTTGGATACCCTTCGTTCATAGACACGGTGTCCAACAATTATATTCCTTTCTTCTTGGTACCTAACATTACCATACAAGAGCAATTTGCACCCTTGATTGGTATCGACGTGAGCCTTACTAATCAGTTAAACTTAAAGTTTGATCTCACCAAGCAAAGACAACTTAGCTTAAGCCTCATCGATTTCCAGTTGAGCGAGGTAAGGTCTACAGAATATACTTTTGGCGGCGGCTATCGTAAGCGCGGGCTCAAGTTGCCTTTCAAAGTGCCATTTACCAAACAAGACACGAAGCAGCTTGATAACGAAATAAATTTCCGGCTTGATTTTCGGATACGCGACAACGTTACCTCCAACAGCAGGCTTGATCAAAACAGTTCATTTGCAACGAACGGAAGCAAAGAAATCACGATCAGCCCGACCATTGATTATTATATTAATAATCGTATAAACGTAAAACTCTACTTTGATCAGCGCCGCGTAAATCCATACATCTCGTCTTCGCCACCAACCGTGGATACCCGGGCGGGCGTGCAGCTAAGGATATCGCTGGCACCATAGCGTTGCAGTTACCGGGCTGCTGAGAAAGGGCAGCGTATATTGGATTGGCAAATCTGTATAAAATAGTCGATGTGGAAGGTTTCAAATTTCAACAAACCACAGGAAGAAGATTTCCATCCTTTTACAACTCGTAACTCTCCGTGTTACCCTTCAAACCTTTATCAATTCCCGCTTTCAAGACTAATTAAATACGATTCCCAAATAACCTTCCCCCACTGATTTTAAAAAAATTTTTGCGGATTGAAAACATTTTGAAATCGAATACCCTACCTTTGTTGTAGACAATTCAAATTAAGTGATGAATCATTCTATGTTGGACCATTCTAGGTGGAGCATGTGTAACGAGGTTTTTTGTTGTTGTTAAGCTGAAATCGCATCCCTAATACACTTCCTTGTTTTTTTATTGCATAGATGAATTCACTCGAAAAATATATTCCTTCTCTCGTCCAACAGGCCAGTCTATTGGAGATCGAGGAAGTGTTTAAAAATCTTGCGGCTGATTTCCCCAACCAAGTCACATTTTCATCCAGTTTTAGTTACGAAGACCAACTGCTGACGCATAAAATCTTACAAAATAATTTTCCCTTTACAATATTTACCCTGGATACCGGGCGACTTTTCCCGGAAACTTATGCCGTTTGGAGTGCCACGAACGATAAGTATCAAACCAGGATTGAAGCATATTATCCCCAGGCGGATGACTTGCAGGAATTTGTTTATTCGAAAGGCCCTAATGCCTTTTATGAGTCAGTTGAAAATCGGAAATCCTGCTGTTTTATCCGCAAGGTAGAACCCCTCAGACGGGCACTAAACGGTAACGCTATATGGATCACAGGCCTTCGTGCAGAGCACTCGGAAAACAGGCAGGACATGCCACAGGTAGAATGGGACGAAGGCAACCAAGTTATTAAATACCATCCCATCCTTCATTGGTCCACTGAAGAAGTAAAGGCATTTATCAATGAAAATGACGTTCCTTACAATCCTTTGCATGACCGCGGTTTTGTGAGTATTGGCTGTGCTCCTTGCACGCGTGCCACAAGGCCGGGAGAATCTTTTCGGGCAGGCCGGTGGTGGTGGGAAGACAATTCAAAAAAAGAGTGTGGACTGCATGTAAATGTTGTCGATTAATCAATAAGAAATGAGTAAGTATTACCTTGATTACCTGGAACAGCTGGAGTCGGAAGCGATTCATATAATGCGTGAAGTGGCCGGACAGTTCGAAAAACCTGCCCTGCTATTCTCAGGGGGCAAGGATTCTATCACGTTGGTTCACCTTGCCCTGAAAGCATTTCGTCCCGGGAAGTTTCCCTTCCCGCTTGTTCATATTGACACTGGACACAACTTTCCCGAGGCACTGAATTTTCGGGACAAACTCGTTACGCAGATCAATGAAAAATTGATTGTTCGCAGTGTAGAAGATACCATCCGGGAAAAAAGTTTGACAGAAGTAAAAGGAAAGTTCAACAGCCGAAATGCCCTGCAGACTTTTACTTTGCGCGACACCATTGAAGAATTTAAGTTTGATGTATTGATAGGCGGCGCCCGCCGTGATGAAGAAAAAGCCCGCGCCAAGGAAAGAATATTTTCTGTTCGGGATGAATTCGGACAGTGGAATCCCAAGTTGCAGCGACCGGAACTCTGGAACACGTACAATGGCAAGATCCACAAAGGCGAAAACGTGAGAGCTTTCGCGATCAGCAACTGGACAGAACTCGACATCTGGAATTATATACGACGCGAAAAAATAGAACTTCCTTCCATTTACTTTTCACATCAAAGGGAAGTAATAGAATACGAAGGCCAGTTGGTTGCCGTCTCTGAACACATGCAATTGGATAAAAATGATGTAGTAACGACCAGGCGTGTACGCTACCGCACTGTTGGCGACATGACATGCACGGCAGCAGTGGAATCCAATGCCTCCTTAGTTGATGATATAATTACAGAGATAATCGCTACAAAAACCAGTGAACGCGGCGAAACACGGATTGATGACAGGGTATCCGAAGCGGCCATGGAAGACAGGAAAAAGGGTGGGTATTTTTAGGAAGAGGGGTGGGATGTGGGATGTACGATTTACGATGTACGATTTACGAAGTACGATGTACGAAGTACGATGTACGAAGTGGGATGTGGGATCATGATTCTTCTTTGATTCCACATTCATAATTTAAAAATTATAATTCAAAATTTCAAACAACTCTTGGACATACTAAGATTTATTACAGCAGGCAGTGTAGACGATGGTAAAAGCACATTGATCGGAAGGTTGCTCTACGATAGCAAATCCATTCTTGTGGACCAGTTGGCTGCAATTGAAAAACAGAGCAAAAACAGAAAAGTAAATGGTATCGACCTGGCCTTGCTTACCGACGGATTGCGGGCCGAGAGAGAACAGGGAATCACGATAGACGTGGCATATAAATATTTCTCGACGCCGAAGAGAAAATTTATCATCGCTGACGCACCGGGGCACATTCAATATACCCGCAACATGGTGACCGGTGCGAGTAATTCGGAACTCGCGATTATTCTTATTGACGCAAGAAACGGTGTAGTAGAGCAAACCCGGCGGCATTCCATTATTACCTCCCTGCTCAACATCCGGCACACCATCGTCGCGGTGAATAAAATGGACCTGGTTGAATATTCACAGGACACCTTTAACAACATCGTAATCGATTATGCAAAGGTGGCTGAATCACTGGGATTGAAAGATGTAAAATACATCCCCATTAGTGCCCTTAACGGTGATAATATCGTCGGGAAATCTGAAAAGTTTTCCTGGTATGAAGGAGATTCTCTGCTGCAACAATTGGAAAATGTGGAATTGTCATCTGACATCAACCTGACAGATCCAAGATTTCCTGTACAATTTGTGATTCGGCCCCAGTCAGATGAATTACATGATTATCGTGGTTATGCCGGCAAAATTATCAGCGGTATCTATCGCAAAGGAGATGCTGTCACCATTCAGCCTTCAGGACTGGAGAGCCGCATCAAATCAATAGAGGTTGGCAACAAAGAAATTGAGGAAGCCTTCGCTCCTCAAAGTGTAATTCTTCACCTTGAAGATAATGTGGATGTCAGCCGCGGAGATATGATTGTGCTAAGAGATAAACAACCAACTACAGGTCAGCAGTTCGAAGCGCTCATTTGCTGGATGGGAAATAATCCCTTAGTGCCAGGTAATAAATATTTATTTCAGTTGAACAGTCATGTCGTAAAGTGTGTCGTAAAGGAAATCGAATACAAGTTGGACGTGAACACTTTGCAAAAAGACCATGACGCTGAAAGTGTTGGACTAAACGATATCGTGAAAGCGGTCATCAGGACGGCCTCTCCTATTCCATTCGACTCTTACCGGAAGCTAAGAGAAAATGGCGGCGGCATTTTAATCGACGAAACGAGTTGCGTAACAGTCGGCGCCTGTATGATTCAATAAAATTTTTTACCCTAATACCCTACCTAATAAGTAGACTGATATGAATAGAGGAAAGCTAATTATTATCGGCGCCGGCCCCGGAGACCCGGAACTTCTAACCCTTAAAGGAGCGAGGCATCTCCAATCGGCTGACATCATTCTCACAGACCGGCTGGCGAGCCCACAGATTTTGGAAGAATTTGCCAATCCGCTGGCACAGGTAATTTATGTAGGCAAACAATGTCGCAAAAAAAATTCTACACCACAAGCCTCAATTAATGAACTCATCGTTTACTATTGCCTTTTAGGAAAAAATGTCGTGCGATTGAAGGGCGGAGATGTTTCTATTTTTTCGAACATCACGGACGAATTAGAGGCAGCTGTGGCAAACGGGATTGCATTTGAAATAGTACCCGGGGTAACAGCCGCACTGGGAGCCGCGGCTTACGCCGGTATACCACTTACAGCACGTGGGCATGCTACATCTGTCCGGTTTCTTACCCTGTATAGAGCGGATCTTTTATCAGGAGAATATTGGAAAGAACTCGCTCACACTGATGACACCCTTGTTTTCTATATGTCAGCAGACACTTTGGAACACGTGGTGAGACACCTGACAGAAAACAACATTGACGAAGAAAAAATGCTGGCAATTGTAGAACAGGCAACTACGCCTTTTCAAAAAGTATTCACCGGGAGTTTGTATGATTACCATCTTCAGTTTGCTAACCGCACCTTTGAATCACCATCACTGGTGATCATCGGCAGGGTCGTAAATCTTCATGACCAATTCAAATGGATAGCGAATAGCCGGGAAGATGAAAATTACTTTCCGCTGCCTTCTGAAAATCTATCCAAGGCTTATCACTCTGAAAAATTATTAAAGCATGCTAGCTGAAAATAAGTTAGTCACCTTACAGCAGTTAATTGAAAGCGCCACCAATGAAGAACTCATTTGGATGAATGGCTACCTCAATGGTATCGTTGGAAAAAATTTTGAAAATAGTGCCCCGGCTGTACCCAAAATTTCAACAAAAGTAACAATCGCTTACGGTACCGAAACTGGTAATTCAAAAAAGCTGGCCCTGGACTTTGCTGCGCGGGCGAGAAAGCAGGGCGTTATAGCCAAGGTGCAGGCGCTTGATCAGTATAAGCTGAACGATTTGCAAAAAGAAGAAATTTTTTTAACGATCCTGAGTACTCACGGTGACGGTGAGCCGCCGATTGCCGCTAAGAAGTTTTATGACCATGTACACCAAAATGGATTCAAACTATCGAAACTTAAATTCGCTGTTCTTGCCCTGGGCGATTCTTCATACCCCCTGTTTTGTAAAGCGGGGGAAGATGTCGACGCTCAATTGAAAAATCTCGGTGCGGATTGCCTGCTTCCCATTCAGAAGTGCGACGTCGATTATGAAGAAGAAGCTATGGCGTGGTTTGATGAAATAGTAAAGTCGGTCACCGGCGGAAAAAGCCTGGCTTTGACCGGGAAAGCAGCACCTATCAAAAAGAAAGCTACCGGGAAGAAATATTATGAAGGCAGGATCATTACTCATCTCAACCTGAACGATTATGGAAGTCTCAAGGAAACCTATCATATAGAAATAGAGGCTGAAGAGATCGAATACCAGCCGGGCGATTCCATAGGTATTGTTTCCGAAAACCATAGTGATATGATTAATGCAATACTGGAAATTACAAGTGCCGCAGATGCTTCTTATATCGATTACCGTGGAGAAATGTTTTCCGTGAGAGAATTACTGACCCAAAAACTGAATATTGTTTACATGCCTGACCGCGTAGTGAAGCAATATGCACAAATTGCCGGGCATGAAATTCTCCCTGACCGGCAGGATTTACTAGACCTTCTTACTGACTACCCTATCAACTCAGTCGACAGATTTACTGAAATGGTAAAGGTGTTGGAGCCGATTACTCCGAGGCTTTATTCAATTTCTTCATCGCTTGAAGCAACACCGGGCGAGGTGCATATCACTGTCGCTAAAAACAGTTTTTATTTAAAAGGTGAGCAGCGCTTAGGCCTGGCGTCTGGATACTTATCTCTATTCAAGACGGGAGAATCCATCAAATTTTATGTACACCCAAATCATCAATTTCGTTTACCCGCGGACGATAAGGATGTTATTATGATTGGGCCGGGAACCGGCATTGCACCCTTCCGGGCTTTCCTGGCCGAACGCGAATCCACGGGTGCAACAGGGAGGAACTGGTTGTTTTTTGGCGAACAACATTTTACTTCTGATTTTCTGTATCAAACAGAAATCCAAAGCTGGTCAGAAACCGGCGTCCTCTCAAAAGTAGCAACCGCCTTCTCAAGAGACCAGGCTTTTAAAGTGTACGTGCAGGACAAAATGTGGGAGCATCGCAAGGAACTGTCCGTATGGATTGCCAATGGCGCATACATTTATTTATGTGGCAGCCGGGATCCGATGAGTTACGACGTAGAAAAAATGTTCATCAAAATATTGGAAGAGTTTGGTGAAGGATCAAGTGAAGCGGAAAAAGTACTTGCTGAAATGAAAGAGCGTGGGAGATTTATTACTGATGTTTATTAAAAAGAAAGAGATTGGCAGATCAACTGACACATATAGAAAAAGTAAAACTGGCCAGCAACGGACTTCGTGGCACTATTGAAGAAAGCCTTAAAGACGAACTTACGGGAGCGATTCGGGAAGATGACCAGGCTTTGCTTAAGTTCCACGGAATGTACCAGCAGGATGACCGTGATCGCCGTGAAGAGCGGGCGGATAAAAAACTTGAGAGGCTTTATTCTTTCATGATTCGGCTTAGGCTGCCGGGAGGTCTTATTAAAGCTGAGCAGTGGGTAGCGGCGAATGAAATTGCTGATCAGTATTCTACGGGCGTGATAAAAATTACTTCCCGCCAGACGATCCAATTGCATGGCCTCTACAAGTCAAAAATAAAACCAACCATCAAAGCCTTTGACACGGCCAGCCTTGACAGTATTGCTACATGTGGCGACATAAATCGAAACGTACTCTGCAGCGCAAACCCTGCGCAGTCGCCATTACAGAAAGAAGTGTTTGCTTATGCTGATAAAATAAGTTCGCTGCTAATGCCTAAGACCAGAGCTTATTATGAAATCTGGCTGGATGAAGAAAAGCTTTTTGAAAAAACAGAAGAGGATCCGTTATACAAAGACAGGTATTTACCAAGGAAATTTAAGATAGGAATTGCCGTGCCGCCAAATAACGACACAGACGTATTCACGAATGATATCGGGCTGATCGCAATAGTGGAAAATGGTAAGCTCGCAGGATTTAATATCGCCGTGGGCGGAGGTCTATCAACGACTCACGGTAACGAACAAACGTATGCTCGCGTAGGTACGGTGATTGGCTTTACTCCCACTGAAGAAACGACGCTGAAAGCCGTTTATGAAATTCTTACAGTGCAGCGTGATTTCGGTGACCGGACAGACAGGAAAATTGCAAGGCTAAAATATACGGTAGACAGGATGGGCGTGGAAAATTTTAAAGCCGAACTGGAGGCCAGAACAGGCTTTAAACTCCAGCCCGCAAAACCCTTCACTTTTTCTGCCAGGAAAGACTATTTTGGTTGGACACAATCGGACGATAATAGCTGGCACTATACAGCATTCGTAGAGAACGGCCGGATTACCGATGGCGAAAACAATTCGATAAAATCGGGTCTGCTGGAAATTGCCAAAGGAGATTTCGGCGAGTTTTATTTCACAGCAAGCCAAAACATTATCATCGGGAATGTGTCACCGGAAAATAAAGAAGCCGTTGATAACATTTTGTCCAAACATCGTATCTCAGATTATACAGACGCGACATCTAATGTCCGAAAGAATAGCATGGCCTGCGTTGCCTTACCGACCTGTCCGCTGGCGCTTGCAGAAGGACAGCGATACATGCCCTCGCTGATTTCAAAAATTGAAACATTGTTGGAAAGGTATGCCCTGGAAAAAGAAGATATCATCATTCGCCTGACGGGCTGCCCGAATGGCTGCGCCAGGTCGCATATTTCTGAGATTGGATTTGTGGGCACAGCCCCGGGCCGCTACAACTTTCACCTGGGTGGTGACTATGAAGGCTACCGCCTGAACCGTGTTTATAAAGAGAACCTGGATGAGGAAGAAATTCTCGGCGAGTTAGATGGCTGGTTTAAAAAGTTTAAAGAAGAGAAAACGCCTGACGAAAGATTCGGTGACTTTACTTTCAGACAATTGTTTAACTGACGATGAAAACTCAATACCTAAGTTATCTCCTTCTGTTTCTGCCTGTGTATGGGAGAAGTCAAACTTCGGGTAGCCATACCGTTATGTTTTGGGCAGGATATTATAACACAATAAAACTTAGTCAACGCTGGTCGGTTTCTTCCGATGCGCAACTCAGGACCAGGGATTATTTTGACAAATGGTATCAATATGCGCTTAGAGCCGGAGGTAATTATGCTATGGGCAAAAAATTTACTGCAGGCGCAGGGCTTGCTCATTTTGCCCTTGCCAAATACACAGGTAAGGAGGTGCATTTTTATAAAGAATGGCGTCCTTTCCAGGAGTTGGCTTTTACACTTAAAAATGAAAAGCATACAATTTTACAAAAAGTAAGGATTGAAGAAAGATTCTTGCAACAAGTTAATAATTCGTCTGCAACCAACTATAGTTTTAGTCTCCGGGCACGTTACAGGTTGGAATGGCAAGCACCGCTGATCGGAAAAAAAGTGAGCTATGTTATTGGTGACGAATGCATGGTAAATCCTTTAAGCCTGGGATCGCGCTATTTCCTTGATCAGAACAGGACATTTGCAGGGCTCAATTTTAAAGTGTCACCCCACTTGACTTTCCAGCCACAGTACATGAAAGCTTTTCAACAGAAAAAAACTGTACTGCCTTTAGAGAACCAGGATGTATTCCGCCTCAACTTAATTCAGTCATTTAATCTTCACCCAGATCATGCATCCAGGTAGCACAGAAACTATTAATGCCTTGGAATCGTTACCGGCAACACCTGGTAATAATCTGTTTCCGGTTTTTTTAAAAATGGAAACGTTGCGCCTGCTAATCATCGGTGGAGGAAATGTTGGGCTGGAAAAACTTACCGCAATTGCGGAAAATTGCCCGGCCACAGTTATTCATCTGGTAAGCATCACCGTTATTAAAGAGATTTATAAACTGGCAGAACAGTTACCGCAAATCACCATTGAGGAAAGACCATATACGATTGCAGATATTGAGAATGCTGACATCATAATAGCTGCAGTAAATGATAAAGCAGTGAGTTCTGCCATCCGGGGAGAAGCAAAATCCCGGGAAAAACTTATCAACGTTGCTGATCAGCCCGCCCTTTGCGACTTCTATTTAAGCTCCATCGTAAAAAAAGGGAATCTAAAAATTGCCATCTCAACAAATGGCAAATCGCCTACGATTGCTAAACGTATAAAAGAGCAATTGAATGAAGTGATGCCGGACGAAATTGAACCGGTGCTGGAAAATATGACACTGATCCGTGAAAAACTAAATGGAAGTTTTTCGCAGAAAGTGCGGCACCTGAATGACATCACAAAAGTATTAGCCGCAAAACAAAGCGTGTACAATCTACCCGGGGAGCCTGGAGCGAAACGCTGGCAGCGGGTTGTAAAGATCTGCCTGTTCGCATTTTGTTTTATGATCATTGGTCATGGTATCCTCTCGTACGTTCCTTTTGAAAGTATCATTGATGGATTTGAATCAATACCTGATCATATTGAATTAAAACCATTCC
>JBBQSI010000067.1:0-11056 GCA_038213975.1 Chitinophagales bacterium | reverse complement strand
CCATTGGTACCGTTGTTTTTTTGCAAACCTGATAAGGCTTCAGAAATTGAGGACTTTGTTGTCTGGATTTCTTTTGGAACGGAAATACCATATCCATCATCCCAGATGAATACAGCAAGCGGAACCTGGTGAACACCGGCTGCATTCATCGTTTCCCAAAAATGCCCCTCGGATGTGGAAGCGTCTCCAATGGTGCAAAAACAAACTTCATCTCCATTTGAGCTGAGATTTGTCATCTCCCGGAAGTTCTTCACTCTACGAAAAAGTTTGGAACCAAGGGCGAGGCCTAACGCCCGCGGCATTTGCCCTGCTGTTGGGGCCATATCAGCCGTCACATTTTTGCGCCGGGCTAAAGGCAGCCAGTCACCGTTTTCGTCAACGAATGGTGTGGAGAAATGCGCATTCATTTGCCTGCCTGCACTGAAGGGATCATTCTTGATATCGATATCAGCATAAAGCTGGGAAAAAAATTGTTCAACTGTAGCGAGGCCAGCAGCGAACATCCAGGTCTGATCGCGGTAATAACCGGCGCGGAAATCTCCGGGTTTGAAGAACTTTGCAAGTGCCACCTGGGCAACTTCTTTGCCGGCTCCAAATATTCCGAACTTGGCTTTCCCGGTCAGTACTTCCTTTCTTCCAAGTAAGCTGGCCTCCCTGCTTTCACACACAATCCGGTAGTCCCGCAACACTTTATTTTTGAAAGTTTCGAAGGATAATTTTTCTGCAGAAAGTGCTGCCGTATCGCCTGAGAGGTGCATGCGACAAATGTATTAATAATGAATGACTGTTAAAAATGTAATAACCTTTCGACAATTTGCAACTCTCAATGCCGTTTTATTATCTTTACGAACACTTTAAAAACTAGATGAAAACTTTTTTCACACTCCTCACGGTATCGCTTTTAACCCTGCCCTGTTTCGCACAAACAAACGTTTCCCCGGCTCAGAATGTGACCTCGATTTCGACACTTGCCGTTCCGGCAGAAGAGACATTAGTGATTAAGGAAAATGAACATGATTTTGGTAAAATACCCCAGGGTAAACCGGTCACCTACGTTTTTGAAATTCAAAATACGGGTACCACTCCTCTCAAGCTGGACAATGTGCAGGCAAGTTGTGGATGTACGACGCCAGTTTGGAATAAAGAAGACATTGCCCCCGGTGCCGTAGCCCAAATAACAGTTGGCTATAACGCTCAAAACGAGGGAGAATTTACAAAACCGGTGACCATTACATACAACGGAAATCAAACAAAACAAATCATAATAAAAGGAGATGTTTGGAGTACGCCGGACGCCTCAGCGCCGACTAATAATTCCATCAATACCTTAAATGAAGATTGATCTTTAAATAAAAAACAGAAGAAAATGAAAAAATTATTATTTGCATTCGTTGCTTTCACCACCACGTCGCTTTTCGCTCAGCAGAAAGCTGATCAGGTAGCAAAACTTGATGTTGAAACGTATGATCTTGGACAGGTACAGCAAGGTGTGCCGGCTACCGCTACTTTCACGGTAACAAATATTGGAAAAGAGCCGCTGATGATCGACAACGCGATGCCTACGTGCGGATGTACTATTTCTGATTACACTAAGTCAGAGATTGCCCCCGGCAAAACCGGCTACATCAAGGCGACTTACAATGCGGCAAACCTGGGCAAGTTCGATAAGACATTGACAGTAAAATTTGCCGGTGCAGATGATATTAAAAACATCAAGCTGACTGGTGAAGTGTTGGATAAAGAAGCTTACGCAAAAGCCGTTGGCGACAAGAAAGTGAAAGTAAAAACTGAGACTGATGCAAGCGGTGCAACCACAGTAAAGAAAGTGAAAGAGAAGAAAGCTTCTTAAGAAAAATATATTGAAATAAATAAAAAACCCTGCCATACAGCAGGGTTTTTTATTTATTAAGAAGAAACTAATTATGCATTTTTGATCTCCGTAAGTAAAGCTTGTAAAACCTTCTTTGCATCTCCGAAAAGCATGGAAGTTTTCGGCTGAAAAAACAACTGATTTTCGATCCCGGCATAACCGGGCTTCATACTCCGCTTATTTACGATAATCGTTTTTGCCAACTCAACATCAAGGACCGGCATACCATAAATAGGGGAAGAAGGATCTGTTTTAGCTGCAGGATTCACCACATCGTTGGCGCCCAGCACCAACACTACGTCTGTATTTTTAAACTGGTCGTTCGCATCCTGCATTTCCAAGAGTTTATCATAGTCCACATCTGCTTCTGCAAGCAGCACATTCATATGGCCCGGCATACGGCCTGCTACGGGATGTATAGCATACTGTACATCCACGTCTTTTTCATTCAGCAATTTTTCCAGCTCGTGGCAGGCATGTTGTGCCTGGGCAACGGCCAGACCGTACCCGGGAACGATCATCACTTTTTTAGCATAAGCCATTACCATTGCTGCGTCAGTAAGAGAAATTTCCTTTATGGGCCCCTGGTCGCCGGCTTCTACCGCTTCTGCAGTGCTACCACCAAATGAACCGATCAATACATTTTTCAGGCTTCGATTCATGGCCCGGCACATGAGGATGGTAAGTAGCGTGCCTGCAGCGCCAACTAAAATTCCCCCGGTGAGCATCGCTTTATTATCATACAGAAAACCACCACACGCCGCAGCAACACCGGTAAAAGAGTTAAGAAGTGAAATGACAACCGGCATATCTGCACCACCAATTGGCAGCACAAAAAATATCCCATAGAGTAACGACAGAACAAAAACTAAATAGAACAAAAAGTAGTTCGACGGTGTAAGGCTATACATTAAATATCCAGCCACGCCAAGTGTAACTACCAACATCACCAGGTTTATGATGTGCTGACCGCCGAAAGCGAAATCCTTCACTTTACCACTTAGCTTCCCCCAGGCAATCATACTTCCTGCAAAGGATACACTGCCAATGATCAGCCCCAGGAAAATGATTAGTAATGTTGAATGAAAATTTGAATACCCTGTGGTATTTCCACTTGTTACGAAATGACTGAGGTGCTGGAATTCTATGATTGAGATCAGCGCAGCACAGGCACCGCCCATACCGTTGAAAAGGCTTACCAATTCAGGCATGGCAGTCATCTTCACGCGTTTGGCAGTTAATGTGCCGATGACAGTACCAATAAGGAGACCCGCGACAATCCAATGGTAGTTACCGAGTTTCCTTCCATCATTTTCGTATAGGAAAATTGTTCCGGCGATCGCCAGCGCCATGCCGCCGGCAGCAATCAGGTTTCCGCGGCGGGCAGTCGCAGGGTTTGACAGCATCTTCAGCCCAAGAATAAATGTAACAGCCGCGATGAGATAACAAACAGTGAGTATACTTAGGCCCATTCCTTGAAATAAATTTTCCTTTAACCTGGAGATTATTTTTTCTTCTTAAACATTTCCAGCATTCTGTCAGTAACCACGAATCCCCCCACAACATTGAGCGTTCCCAAAATAACGGCAACAAATCCAAGGACCAGCGCCAGGTAATTATCAGTTTCTGCCTTTCCCATCACGATGATCGCCCCGATGATCACCACCCCATGAATGGCATTCGCACCACTCATTAGTGGCGTGTGTAACACGCTCGGAACACGTCCGATAATTTCGATCCCAAGAAAGATCATCAGGACGACGATATATATCATCTCCACATGCTGACTGATATAACTGAGCAAAGAGTCCATGTTTAATTTTTTTAAGGAACTGCCTTTAGCCGGTCGTGCACTACCTCGCCGTGGTAGATGATGCACGTACCTTTCACAAGATCATCTTCAAAGTTGAGATCCAGGTTTCCCTCTTTATCTATAATTAATTGGATAAAATTCAGAATATTTTTTCCATAAAGTTTGCTGGCATCATAAGGCATGGTGGCCGCCAATCTGGAATTTCCCACGATGGTAACGCCATTATATTTTATCGTTGCTTCGTCCCGGGTCTGGCTGGTATTTCCCCCCGTTGCTGCCGCAAGGTCAATAATTACCGAACCATTTTTCATTTGGTTCAGCATTTCATCCGTGATTAATAGCGGCGCCTTTTTACCGGGTATTTGTGCAGTCGTAATTACTATATCTGCTTTTGCCACGCTCTCGGCAATTTTTGCTTTTTGCTTTTCCTGGAACTCGACCGATTGTTCAACAGCATAGCCGCCGGCTTTGCTGACGTCGGCCGCACCGGGTACCTCCACAAATTTTGCCCCCAGGCTCATAACTTCTTCTTTCACGGCAGGGCGGGTATCGAAAACTTCCACCACTGCACCCAGCCTTCGTGCGGTGGCGATTGCCTGCAATCCAGCTACGCCCGCTCCAAGTATTAGCGCTTTGGCTGGTGGATTGCTGCCGGCAGCCGTCATAAACATGGGAAAGTAACGCGGAAAAAGATTTGCAGCAGTGAGCACCGCTTTATAGCCAGCAATATTTGCCTGGCTGCTCAGAATATCCATACTCTGAGCCCTGGTAGTCCGCGGAATCATATCAATGCTGAAAGCGGTCATCTGGCGGCTCTGGCAAAGTTTTACGAACCCGGTGTTGTAAAGCGGCTGGAAATTTCCAAGCAATATTTTAGAAGAAGGCACATCAGTTGCAACTGTTTCAGCATTGATTGCCAGTACCAGGTCGACACCCGCAATCACTTCAGCTTTCGGTAAAATCTTAGCACCGGCCTGCGTGTATTGATCATCGTTAGCAAACGCGGTTTCACCCGCACCGGCTTCTACCAGCAAGTTTACATTCCACTTCGTTAGCGTGGCAAGGTGTTCCGGCAACAATGAAACCCTGGTTTCAGGTTTCACTTCTTTCAGAACGCCAATTGTCATATAGCTGGGGTTGAATTTTGTGCTGTTAAATTAGGGATTATTTTTAATCTCTTGCCCGCAAAAGAACAGTGGTCAATAGCGGATCTTGAAATGCTGCTTTATTTTGACGTCAGGATTAAAAAAAACAAGGCCAATAAAAAACAAATCTATACTTAGGGTAACTGCATCGTTTTGCTTAATTATTTCCCAGGCTTCTTCCATTTCTTCACTCCAGTGAATATCATCAAAAACGAAAATTGACTTGCCCGAGGCTGTAGCGATGGCGGACGTAAAATATTGCAAAGTAGGTCGCTTACGATGATTGCCGTCGAAAAAAATGAAATCGATCTCGTCTGTTCCTAAAAGAAAATGTGGAAAAGTGGAATCGAAATTTCCTACAACTTGTTCTATATTTTCCAGGCCAAGGGATTTGAAATTTGTTTTTGCGATTGCTGCAACCTTAGATGATCCTTCAAAAGTCACCAGGCGGGCACCAGGATTTGCAAAAGCTAAATAAGCAGTAGTGATGCCTAACGATGTGCCAAGCTCAATGATGTAGGCGGGCTTGTAAAAACTAACGATGTTGTATAGCAGGTGCGCATACTTCTTCGGCTTGAGTGATCTTTTAGCAATGGCACTCACAGTTTTTGTTTGCGAAAGCCTTCCCTCACCACCTGCACCGAAATCAGTCACGGCAATTTCCTCACTATTTTCAAGTAAGCAGGCTCTTATACTTTCGATAGCAATTGCATTAGAGACAGGGGTTTTGCTGCTCAGCACATGGCGGACAAAATCGTACACAAAAGGTGAGTGGATACCATGACCTTTGCCATTTTTTGCCGTAAATACATAGTGGAAATATTTCGTTGCAAGCTTAAAGGGTGAATACATCAGGCAGTCAATTTTCCACTCCCTGGTGTTCCCAGCGCTCAAAGGTGTAACCGAAGGCGTGTTTTTCATCCGCAGGAAAAGACTGAGCATTTGTCAACGTCCAGGTCTGTTCATCGAGTGACGGATAATAAGTATCTCCGTCCACTACTGCGTGTACCCTTGTAAGATAGACCAGCGACACAAGCGCCAGTGTTTGTTTGAAAAGCTCCCCTCCCCCGATAATGAAAATTTCTTTGGCGTCAGCCGAAGCAGCCTGATGAATCGCCTCGTTTATGGTATGTGTAACAACTGCGTTCTTCCCTGCCCAATCCGGATTGCGGGTGACAACAATATTTATTCGCCCGGGTAGATCATCGGGCATGGACTCAAAAGTACCCCTGCCCATAATTACCGGCATGCCCCAGGTTTTGTTTTTGAAATATTTAAAGTCGTTTGGTAATTTCCAGGGCAACGCACCCTGTGCGCCAATTACATTGTTTTCTGATGCGGCTACGATGTGCGCTAATACGTATGACGGTTGAGGTTGTTCCATGGAAATTTCAATTGTGTATCAAAATAATTACACGGCTACCGGCGCTTTGATCGATGAATGACTTTGGTAATTTTTCAATCCAAAATCTTCGTACCTGAAACTGAAAATATCATCTACGACAGGATTAAGAACAATTTCCGGTAAAGGAAAAGGAGATCGGGTTAATTGCAGGTGAGCCTGATCAAAATGATTATTATATAAATGAACATCGCCGAAAGCGTGAACGAAATCACCGGGTACCATATCGCAGACTTGCGCGAGCATCAGTGTAAGCAGGGCATACGAGGCAATATTAAAAGGTACCCCGAGAAACACATCTGCTGAGCGTTGGTAGAGTTGACAACTCAATCTCCGCTTTCCACTCACCTCATCAACCGATGTATAAAACTGGAAAAGGCAATGACAGGGCATTAACTTCATTTGGGGCAGTTCTGCAACATTCCAGGCACTGATGATTAGGCGCCGGCTGTCCGGGTTATTTTTTAATTGGGCTGCTAATTGGGCTACCTGGTCTGTGATTTTTCCGTCGGCACCTTGCCAGCGGCGCCATTGCTTGCCATATATTGGGCCAAGGTCACCATTTTCATCTGCCCATTCGTCCCAAATCCGTACTCCATTTTCTCTCAAATAATTGATGTTGGTATCTCCGCGAAGGAACCATAATAACTCAAAAATGATACTACGGAGATGGAGCTTTTTGGTAGTAACCAACGGAAATCCATCTTTCAGGTTAAAACGCATTTGCTCGCCAAATAAACTGCGGGTACCCGTGCCAGTGCGATCTGTTTTATCTGTGCCGCATTTGATGATCTTCTCCAGCAATTGTAAATACTGTTCCATTCGCGCAAGTTAACAAATTAGCAAGTGCATTTCCCTATTCAAAAGCAAGCGAATTCTCATATTGGTACAGGTGACACATGCATCGTTAAATTGCAAATATTTAAGGACTACGCAAAAGTTTTCCCATAATTTTGCCACCCAATAAATTATCTATTCAATGAAATTTGCCTGGTGGAAGGTACTGTGCATCGTGCTACTGGTATTCACCTTCATCGCAGGTTTTTTGGTCAGCGTTCCTTTTGTTGGCAATCTTTACCAAAGTATACGAAATTTCTATTTTCATGTGCCAATGTGGTTCGGCCAGTTTGCACTGCTTGGGCTTTCTCTTTTCTATTCAATTGGCTACCTGCGTACGCAAAATTTGCGATATGATGTATATGCGGCTGAGTTTGCAAAAACAGGTATTGTGTTCGGGATACTTGGATTGATTACAGGCTCCATCTGGGCCAACTATACGTGGGGAGAGCCGTGGAGTAATGATCCCAAACAGGTATGCGCTGCTATCGCGGAACTTATTTATTTCGCTTATTTAGTTTTAAGGGGGTCAATGAATGATATCGATAAGAAAGCCAGGGTCTCATCGGTGTACAATATTTTTTCATTTTTCCTTTATATCCCACTCGTTTTTATTATTCCAAGACTCGTGCAGTCCCTGCATCCGGGCGGAATGGAAGGCGCCGAAGGCGGTGGAAACCCTGCCCTGGGGGGCGGCAGTCTCGATTCTTCAATGCGATTGGTATTTTGGCCGGCCGTATTCGGGTGGATATTGCTTGGCTTCTGGATAAGTAATTTAAAGATCAGGCTGCAATTGTTGACGCTAAAAAATCTCATTGATGTTAAATAAATATGTAAGGCCGTTATTCCTGATCTTGATAATTTGTGTCGCCTCCTTTACCTTATTGGCTCAGTCTGACACCACTGCTACAGCTAATGGCTTTATGCGGAGCAATGATAAAATCTATGTAGTGATGGCAGTAGGAATGGTGATATTAATCGGTCTGCTTTTTTATATTATTCGTATAGATCGTAAAGTATCACAGCTCGAAAAAAAATAAACCGTTTTCTCAAAAAGAGAAATTTCACGATTGCTAATAAAAAATGAATTATGTCCAATTCTGTTCCTTACAGTTTTTTTCAAAGTGTTGAAAGGAGTTTTGATAAAGCAGCCATTTTCACAGATTGGGACCGTGGAATACTTCAGCAGATAAAACAATGCAACAGTGTATATCAAATGCGTTTCCCCATAAAAAAGGAAAATGGTGACATCATTACCATTGAGGCATATCGCGTTCAACATTCCCACCACAAAACGCCTTGCAAAGGTGGTATTCGATTTAGCCTGGCCGTCAACCAGGACGAGGTGATGGCCCTGGCTGCGCTGATGACGTATAAATGTGCCATAGTAAACGTACCGTTTGGTGGCGCCAAAGGCGGCATTAAAATAAGCCCTACGGCTTACACGCCATACGAATTAGAGAAAATCACCCGTCGGTATACGGCTGAATTAATCAAAAAAAACTTTATCGGGCCGGGCACCGACGTTCCCGCGCCGGATTATGGCACAGGGGAAAGGGAAATGGCCTGGATCCAGGATACTTACGTGGCCATGCACCCGGGGGAGATAGATGCTGCTGGCTGCGTGACGGGTAAACCGGTAACGCAGGGGGGCGTCCGTGGCAGAAAAGAGGCCACCGGCCTCGGCGTATTCTATGGGTTGAACGAGATATGTTCAACGGAAGCCCTGATGAAACAGTATGGGCTTTCTTTGGGAGTAAAAAATAAAAGGATTTGCATCCAGGGACTAGGGAATGTGGGTTATCATACCGGGCTTTTTTTCCAACAGGCAGGAGCCAAAATTGTTGGTTTGTCAGAATATGAGGGTGCAATTAGTTGTGCAGATGGGCTGGATATTGACGCAGTATTTCATCATCGGGTGAAAACCGGTTCAATATTAGACTTTCCCGGCGCAACCAATTTCGAAAAAAACACAGACGCCCTTGAAATGGAATGTGATATTCTGATACCGGCGGCATTGGAAAATGTAATTAATGGAAAAAATGCTTCGCACATTAGAGCCAAGATCGTCGGAGAAGCGGCCAATGGTCCCCTGTCGCCGGAAGCTGATGAAATATTAGGGCTGAAAGGTGTATTAGTAGTGCCGGATATGTATTTGAATGCTGGCGGTGTGACCGTAAGTTATTTTGAATGGCTAAAAAATTTGAGCCACGTTCGCTATGGCCGCCTGGAAAAGCGATTCACCGAAAACATTAACCATCATATCCTGGGGCAACTGGAAGAACTGACTGGCAAACAAGTCGGCGAAGCTGAGCGGAAAATTATCATGCATGGCGCGGACGAAGTTGATTTGGTAAGAAGCGGCCTGGAAGAAACGATGATCACTGCTACAAGGGAGATCGTTGACATCTGGCAGAAAACCCCGGCAATTCCTGATCTGCGAACTGCTGCTTACGTTTGTGCCATCAATAAAGTAGCCACCTCTTACGCCGAGCTGGGCATATTCCCTTAAACCGTGCCCTGATTATGGGCAGGGAATTCGTGTATCTCTGCAAAGCCGGGCCCGGCTCTTTTGAAGGCATAGGTAAAGCTTCCGTTTGTTATCACCAGGTATTGACAAGGCAAGGAACTGTGATATCGCAACACCTGTTCCAGTACTTTCCTGTCTATTGTAATATTCATTTCTTTGCATTCAATCATCATCCAGGGCTCCGCGTTCTTATTAAAAACCACCAGATCGAAACGCTTTCGCATCTCCCCCACCAGGATTTCCCGCTCAGTAGCAATCAATGCTGCAGGATACTCCAGCGAGTGAATCATATAGCAAATTAAGTTCTGCCGCACCCATTCTTCCGGTGAAGCTACCAGCCATTTTTTACGGAGCGGATCAAAGATTTCACGTCCGCCTTTTGAATCTCTTACCCTAACCTTGTCTTTTGGAAATTCTATTTTTATCATCTTAGCCTAAAGAGCTAAAATCGTACATTTATCAATAGGCAAAAAAATTCTGCATAGAACGCCATATGAAGACCAAAAGAGAAATTGTAAATAATTGGCTGCCAAGGTATACTGGTGAGAAGTTGGGAAACTTTGGTAAGTACATTCTCCTCACCAACTTCAGCAACTATGTTCGCATGTTTGCGGACATGAACAAAGTAAAGATCGTTGGGATGGAAAAGGCAATGCCATGTGCAACAAGCGACAATATTACCATTATCAACTTTGGAATGGGTAGCCCCGGCGCTGCGACTATCATGGACCTCTTGAGCGCCATCGATCCGGAGGCTGTACTGTTCCTGGGAAAATGCGGTGGACTAAAGAAAAGAAATTCAATTGGAGACCTGATTCTCCCGATTGCAGCTATACGCGGTGAAGGTACGTCAGACGATTATTTTCCTCCCGAGGTTCCGGCTCTACCTGCCTTCGCACTTCAAAAAGCCATTTCTACCACCATCAGGGATTATGCTCTGGATTATTGGACGGGTGTGGTGTACACTACCAACCGGCGAGTCTGGGAGCACGACGATGAGTTAAAAGAATATCTGAGAAAGGTAAGAGCGTATGCGATTGACATGGAGACAGCCACCATTTTTACGGTGGGTTTTTACAATAAAATCCCCACCGGTGCTTTACTTCTTGTCAGCGATTCGCCTATGGTACCGGAGGGCGTGAAGACAACAGAGAGTGATGCAGGTGTTTCGGCTAAATATGTAGAGAAACACCTGCGTATTGGTATCGACTCGCTGAAGCAGTTAATCAACAACGGCCTAACGGTCAGGCACCTGAAATTTTAGCTTTTCGAATTTAAAAATCTCCGTGGCCGATTCAGTCCTACTCATCCAGCAACTTGGAATCTCATTCAACCCAGGCCCGGAGCTAATACATGCAGTAGAGAATGTTTCTCTTGATGTAAAAAAAGGAAAAACACTTGCGATAGTCGGCGAGTCAGGTTCGGGCAAAACATTGACGGCATTGTCCGTACCCGGTCT
>JBBQSI010000066.1:0-11067 GCA_038213975.1 Chitinophagales bacterium | reverse complement strand
GCTACTCTGCCATCAGCGTTTATTTGCATTCGTTCTAAGTTGGCGGTAAAGAATTTTACGGGTGTGCTATTGGTAGTACCCAATTTCGAAGAAGAGCTTGCATTACTGTTGCCTTCAAGGCTCCAATAAGGAGAGGAATTTTGGGCAAAAGAATCGGAGTTGATCAGCAACGGAGAAGCCAAAAGAAAAATGGCGAATAACATCAAATTCTGTTTCATGATAAGTTTTTTTGTAGTGAATAATGAAAATGGTAAAGCGGTAATTTTACCACAGGCAACGATATAACTTTTTACCGAAGGGAATTTGGCGGAGATCCAGGGATAAAGAAATTCCTGGGGGGTTAATGGTTACCCATTGTTTACATAGGTGCGGAACGATTGCGTGAGTAATTATTCAATTACCAGAAGGAAACAAGTTTCCCGGGCGCATTCAGGGGAAAGAGGATTTTCAAATATAGCGAAATAATTTTTTTAGAAAAACCAAAACCCATGATCATTCATTAGTATACTTTGTTCATTAATTCCCACGCTTGGGTTCGTGTATCACGAACCAATTTAAGCTGGATTCAAAAATAAATAATAGATGTTAGTAAATCGCATATGCCTTGTTGTTATGCAGTAACACTTAAAGAATATATAGTAGTAGATTCTGAGCATACACATAGAAATATTCAGGGTGAATGAAAATGGTCATTGGGAATTAGAAGAATATAATTCGCTTACCGCCAGTGTTACCATTATGGCTATTAATGAGGCAGTGTTTCTCTCCGAAATTTATGACGGTGTGCGTATCCCGGATTAAGATGGAAAGCCAATTTAATATTCCCGCACAACATGCAACCCTGAGGATATCTAAGCCGAAAGATTTTTTAATCCGTCTCACCTTTAATCGTCCTCAAATTTATCCGGTCCGGATAGTCGGTAATGATACCGTCCACACCCATTTCAAACAAATGCCTGGCCGCAGGAAGGTCATTAACCGTCCAGGGAACAACGCTGATTTTTTGGGCATGCAATTTTTTTACATCATCACCGGAAAGGAGTTTGTAATCCGGGCTTACGATGCCAGGCACAAAGCCATATTTCTCTTCAAGAGAATCCACGGGCACTTGTTGCCCTTCTATCAGTAAAGAGATCTTTTGTTTGGGATATGCTTCGCTGATATACTTTAACGGCCGCGGATCGAAAGACTGGATAACCACCCGGTCGCTGATGTTTTTATCACTGATGACTTTAAGGAGAATATCGGCGTAGGCTGCAGGCCCGGGATGAAATATATGGTCAGTGTTCCTGGAAGATTTTATTTCAATGTTATACATCACTTTCGGTAACTGGTTTTCCCGGACGTAAGTCTCAACACTGTCAATAACGGCCGAAAGCAAAGGCTTGTGAACTGCGATTTTTTTTTGGCCAGGAAATCCAGGATGTTCTTTCAAGCCAACATCATACTGCTGAACCGAATCATAATTCATCCGGAAAATATTGTGGTCTTTCTCTTCGGATTCTGGCAGGCTGTCTCCATTAGGTAATGTAGTGATCACATGGTTAAAAAAGGGTTCATGACTCAGTACAACTTTCCCGTCTTGTGTGATGACGGCATCCATCTCCAAAGTATTCACACCGAGCGTCAAGGCTTCAAGCATTGCAGGAATTGTATTCTCAGGCATCAGCCCGCGACTGCCGCGATGGCCTTCCAGGTCAAAATTTTTCGTCATCTTAGCATGGCAGGAAATGAGGAAAATGAAGGTACAATAACAGAACAAGCGCTTGATCATAAACACTGTGGGATAAAAAAAGTAAGGCTAAACTACCGCTTTCCCTGTTGCTTTTCTTTTCGTGCAAGTGGTGGTAACTGTTTAATAACTTCCCGGTAACTAAATTACTTTTGCAAAATTTATTACCACATGTCTTTCACACAACAAATACAGGCAGCGGCTATTGCAGGGCTAAAGGAATTGTTTAATGCGGACGCTACCGAACAATCTTTGCAGGTCAATGAAACCAAAGCAGAGTTCGAAGGAAATTATACTATCGTGCTGTTTCCCTTTGTAAAACAATTGAAAAAATCGCCGGAGCAACTCGGAAGCGAACTTGGAAAATATTTCCTCGATCATCATACTGCACTGATTGCTGACTTCAATGTGATCAAAGGTTTTTTAAACCTGTCCATCTCCGAAAGCGCCCTAAAAAATTTCCTGGCTGACAATGCCGGGCAAAAAGATTTTGGAAAACAAACATCGAATGGCAAACGAGTGATGGTGGAATATTCCTCTCCGAATACCAACAAGCCACTGCACCTCGGTCACCTGCGAAATAATTTTTTGGGTTGGAGCATCTCGGAAATTTTGAAAGCAAATGGCTATGAAGTTTTCAAATCCAGCATTGTAAATGATCGCGGCATACACATCTGCAAAAGCATGATCGCCTGGCAACAGTTTAGCAAGGGGGAAACGCCCGCTACCGCCGGGATGAAGGGCGATCATTTTGTCGGGAAGTATTATGTACTGTTCAACGACGTGTACAAGGAACAGGTGAAAGAACTGGTGAGCAGTGGCATGGCTGAGGAAGAAGCAAAAAAGGAAGCGTCGATCATGAAAGGCACGCAACAAATGCTGCTGGAGTGGGAAAAGGGTGACCCTGATGTGAGGGCACTTTGGGAAAAGATGAATGGTTGGGTGTATGGCGGGTTTGAGAAAACATACGAGCGAATAGGAAGTGATTTTGATATAACGTATTACGAGAGCAACACGTACCTCCTGGGCAAACAATTTGTAGAAGACGGTTTAGCATCGGGTGCTTTTTTCAAAAAAGAAGACGGCAGTGTTTGGATAGACCTGGCAGATGCAGGCATGGACGAAAAACTTTTGCTGCGCAAAGACGGCACTTCTGTGTATATCACGCAGGATATGGGCCTCGTAAAACAGAAGTTTGAGGAATTCAAATTAGATGAAAGCCTCTACGTGATTGGCGATGAGCAGATATATCACATGAAGGTGTTGCAGGAGGTCTGCAAAAAACTGAACATGCCCTTCGCCGAAAATATTCATCACCTCAGCTATGGCATGGTGGAGCTTACCACCGGCAAAATGAAAAGCCGGGAAGGGACTGTCGTGGACGCCGATGATATAGTGGACGAGATGACTGCTACCGCACGCCGGCACACGGAGGAACTGGGCAAGGTGAAAGATTTTACAGAGGGAGAGTTGAAAGACCTTTTCGATATTCTCGGCATCGGCGCTATGAAATTTTACCTGCTGCGGGTAGATCCAAAAAAGCGTATGATCTTCAATCCGGAAGAAAGCATCGACTTCCATGGATTCACCGGGCCGTTTATACAATACACACATGCCCGCATACAATCAATTTTGCGGAAAATCGCGGCGGCAAATAATGAAAATGCCGGAAGCGAAGCAGATGCGAAGGAATTTTCCCTGGAGAAATCTGAAAAAGAATTGATCGTTTTTTTGGAGAAATTTCCTGCAGTCATCAGGCAGGCAGCGGAAGAATACAATCCCAGTGTAATGGCCAATTACGCGTTTTACCTGGCAAAAAACTACAATTCCTTTTATTCAGAACACTCTGTAGCAAATGCACCTACGCCTGAAATAAAAGCGTTGCGCCTGCAACTTTCGCAGATGACGGCAGCCGTGATCAAAAGTGCAATGGCGCTCCTGGGCATCCGCGTTCCGGAAAGAATGTAATTTTTTACGTGACATTTTTTCTTGAAATCTGTAAATTGTTTTCAAAACATTTGTTATGGAATCTCACGATGAGCGCATAGACGCATACATACAAAAATCAGCAGAATTTGCACGGCCCATTTTAATGCACCTGAGAAAAGTGATGCACAAAGCCCTGCCCGATGTAGAAGAAACGGTAAAATGGGGCATGCCCTTTTTCGAGTACATGGGACCGTTATGTAACATGGCTGCCTTCAAACAACATTGCGCCTTCGGTTTCTGGAAAGGTTCGCTAATGAAGGATTCAGAAGAACTGAAAACAAAGAATGAAAAGGCGATGGGGCACCTCGGAAAAATCACCAGCCTCAATGATTTACCGGAGGACAAAAGAATAATTGCCTGGATAAAAGAAGCTGCAAGACTCAACGAAGAAGGCGTGAAAGTGCCGGAGAGAACCAAGAAAGAAAAGAAGCATATAGAAATGCCGGACGATTTCCAAAAGGCGCTTACAAAAAATAAAAAGGCCAGGGAACATTACCAGCAATTTAGCCCTTCTCACAAATATGAATATCTCGAGTGGATCACCGGCGCGAAAACAGAAGCTACGCGTCAGAAGAGAATAGACACCACCATCGAGCAACTATCGAGTAACAAATCTTTGAACTGGAAATACGGGAGGAAATAATTACTACCGGGCAAAATCCATTTCAAAATCTCCGCGGATGCGCTCCATGGGCGGGTTGAAATAGCCGAATCGCAAGGCAGGGAACTCTTCCTGTATCAATTCCATCATTTGGCGAACGCCCAGCGTTTCACCGGTTTCCACCACGCCGATCTTTCCCAGGTACCAGTCAGGATCAATGTTGAAATTGCGCCATTGGATCATTTTCAAACCCGTGTCAAGAATCAATTTTCTTAAAGCTTCGTATTCTTCCAAGGAATCAGTCATGCCGGGAAAAACAAAATAGTTGATGCTCGTCCAGCCGTTATAGTTAGTTACTACTTTCAGGCTTTCAATGATGTCCTCAAATTCATAATTGTTAGGGCGGTAGTAAGGCAGGTAGATTTCTTTGCGGGCTGAGTTGGTACTCACACGAATACTGTTTAGCCCTGCTTTACAAAGCGCTTCTACGGCACGTGGATCACTGCCATTGGTATTGATGTTGATGCTCCCTTTTGTCGTATGCTTTCTAATTGCGATTATAGCCTCACGGATAGTTTGCCACATTAATAAGGGCTCTCCTTCGCAGCCCTGGCCAAAACTGATGATCGGGAATTCTGCGGACTCCAAATGCGGCACGGTATATTCCACAATCTCCTCTGCTGTCGGTTTAAAGGTTAAGCGATCCTGCGTAGAAACGATGGATTCTTCCAGCGGCTGAAAAGAAATACAGCCGATGCAGTTTGCATTACAAGCGGGGGAAGAAGGAATAGGACATTCCCAGCGGCCCATAAAATAATTTCGTGCGGCAGGGCAATGGTACGTATTGCAGCAATTGTCAGCAAGATGGCGCACTAAACGGTTATGCGGGAACGCAGCAAGCATTTGCGACACGCCCGTTTCAATTTTTTCATCATTAAATCCCAGGGATTCCTGCCGGATATCCTTCTCAAATCTTACGGCAGTTACATAAAATTTCTGCCGGTACCAGCCTGCCGCGGTATAACAGAATAACGGCAACGTTTCGGCATCCGGGGCAGTTTCATAAGCTGCCAGGTAAGTGCCGGTGTAAGCGGGCGGAATAAAGGCAGAAACGGCCCAACCTTTCTCACACAACCTTGGCTCACCCGTTTCCACATCAATGCCGATGCCTCTCCTGCCGGGCAGCTCATACAACTGGCCGCCGTCTGGCAATACTATCCAATCTTCATGCGGCACAGGAACAGCATCCCACCCGGAGCGCCCACAGACGTACAAAGAACGGTCTTCGAAAATTTCACCCTGCCCGTTTGAATATAATATGTAGGGTGAGTGCTTCATGAAATAGAGTAGCCTTCTTTTGAAAGTTGTTTTTGCGCAAAATCATTGAAATCTCCCTCGCTGACGTTGGTGTCATTTTCTATTTCCCCCTGGATGATTTTATTGTTCTTAAGATCCAGCGTCAGGACATCGTCTTTCAGTATCACATTTGAAAAAGAAGACCAGGGGTAAACTTTGGAAGGAAAATTCTTCTGCTGAATTTCTTGCGCAGAAAAAATAAAGACAATTGCATTGGTCGCTAAATGGTAAAGGCCACCAAGAATCAACATACCCCCTGCAGCCAGGTGAAAACCGACAATCACCCAGCAGGCAGACAATATAAAAAAGGTGATGCTATCGATAGAAAAAGCCTGGTTGTTTTTTTTTAATTTAAAATACCGGATAGCCAGGTACGCAGCTACCAGGAATAAACTGGTAATCGCAACAATTCTCAAAGCGTCATAAACTGCGAGGTAAATAAACACGGACAACTGTATCACCAGCAGCCAAACAGCGAGCAGCCGGTAACTGGTAAGCTTAGTGTTGCGTAAGGTGAACTCAAACCGCTGCATGCTTCTTCACATTAGCTGCCACCATCAGGTTACATAACTTAAAAAGGACACGGGCGCCTACATTCTCATCCCATTCATTGATACTCACACCAATTTCGTTAAGATCAAAGCCGATGAGTTTTTTACCGCTTTCCAGCACTTTTTTAAGCAGGTAAAAAATTTGATCCGCCTCAAACCCGCCCTGCACAGGTGTGCCGGTGTGGGGGCAAAGCTTGGGGTCAAGACCGTCGATATCAAAACTGAGGAAAACATTTTCAGGCAGGTGATCACCAATTTCCTTTACGATTAGCTTCCAGGAATCGCCCTCGAATATTCTTTCTTTAATGTCTTTGTCAAAATAGGTAATTACTCTTCCTTCACTGGCCTTAATATAGTCGAGCTCAACTTCTGAATAATCCCGGACACCTACCTGCACTAATTTTTTCAATGCCGGAATATCTTTTAATGCATTGAACATAATAGATGCGTGCGAATAGGTAAAGTCCTCGTAAGCTTCACGCAGATCGCAATGTGCATCAATTTGCAGGATACCGAAATCACCATATTTTTCGGCAATAGCTTTATAAAAACCAAGCGGTGTGCTGTGATCGCCACCAACAAGGCCTACCAACTTATCCTTTTCAAGAAGTGATTTGGTTTGGTCGTATACCCAGCCATTTAAAAATGTGCAGCCTTCATTGATCTCTTCGAGTGCTTTACCCATGAATTTATTGTCTTCCACTGCTTCACCGTGCGAAATATAGTTGATGTAGAGCTCGGCCTCTTTACGCAGGTAATCACTTTTGGCGAGGATTTTCTTGTCGATGTCGCGCATGTAAAAGCCCTGTTTCCAGCCATCTTTTACATCTACATCTATGAGGTCTACCTGCAGGCTTGCCTTGCAAATCTTTTCGGCAGCCCGGGCCGTGCCCGCCTTATAGCTCACCGTCACTTCCCACGGCACTGGCAACAATACGAGCGCTGCCTCTTCTTCCGTGAAAGGCAACCCGAAAATGTTGTTGTTGGCATTACCGACCGAGTTGGGGTCGAAGTTTGAGAGATCAGCCATGGCAGGTCTAAAAATTGAGGTGCAAATATAACACAAACGAATGGCGGCCCTGAATGGATTTGATTTGAGAAATCTACAGACTTTATGAAAACACTTCCTGACCAGTTACCCTTTTTAAAGTAAATTTGCGAATTCAAAAAGCTGTATGAAAACTTCGAGCATAATTATTTTGGTGGTGATTGCTGCAGCTATTGGCGGGCTGCTCATGTACTCGGTTGATTTTTCCACGTATGATACTATTTCTTCGGCTAAGCAAAAGCAGGGGAAATATATACACCTGATTGCAAAGCTGGATAAAAGTAAGCCTGTAACTTATGACGCAATCAAGGATCCAAACTACCTTTCGTTTTTTGCTACCGACAGCCTTGGCGGATCTACCAAGGTGGTCTACCGGAATTCCAAGCCGGCAGAGCTTGAGCAGAGTGAGAGGGTTGTGCTGAAGGGAAAAATGCAGGACGGCATTTTTGAATGTGACCATATTTTACTTAAGTGTCCATCCAAGTATAAAGACGATAAAGAGCAGCTCGAAAAAACTGTTAGTCAACAATAAGCGCTTCCAATGAATTTTGAGGGTGAACATCTTTTGCCGGGTAAGCTGGGGCAGTTTTTTGTCTTACTGGCATTTGTTTCATCCATCATCTCAGGCCTTGCTTACATCATGTCCGGCCGGCAAAAGCAGCCGGACGAAGAACGCAAGTGGATATCATTTGCCCGCATTGCCTTCGGCATAGAAGTTTTCTCGATACTTGCCGTCTTTTCGCTTATCTATTACATCTGTGCCAATCATTTATTCGAATACCTGTATGCCTACAAGCATGCTTCCAAAGAACTTGAAGCAAGGTATCTGCTGGCTTGTATTTGGGAAGGCCAGGAAGGAAGTTTTTTACTCTGGAGTATTTGGCATTCCGTGTTGGGATGTGTGTTGATCTTCTCAGCAAAAAAGAGAGAAGCCAGTGTGATGACGATAATAAATGCAGCCCAGTGCATGCTTTTGCTCATGACTATTGGTATTTACATTGGCGATGTTCGTATCGGAAGCAGTGCGTTTGTATTGACAAGGAATGAAATCAACGGACCCATCTTCAGCCGCCCGGATTATTTGAGCTTTATCAAAGATGGCATTGGTTTAAATGTGCTGCTCCGTAATTACTGGATGGTGATCCATCCGCCGGTATTATTCCTGGGATTTGCCAGCACCATTGTGCCCGTGGGTTTTGCGTATTCGTCATTGCGGTTAAAACAATTTGGAGATTGGATAAAACCAGCTCTGCCGTGGGCACTTTTCAGCGGCTGCGTGCTGGGCGTAGGAATAATGATGGGCGGAAAATGGGCTTATGAGTCACTTTCCTTTGGCGGCTATTGGGCCTGGGATCCGGTAGAAAATGCGTCCCTTGTGCCCTGGCTGATATTGATCAGCGGGCTGCACTGTATGGCCATCTACAATGCCACCGGTGGTGCTTTAAAGGCATCATACCTATTTATCATTCTTTCCCACTTCTTCGTTCTTTATTCCACTTTCCTCACCCGTACGGGTATCCTCGGCGATACTTCTGTGCATTCTTTTACAGAAGCAGGGACAGCGATGAATATATTAATTGGCATGTACGTGCTGGCTGTGCCGCTCCCGATGCTGGTACTGTATATCAGCAATTTGCGGAAAATGCCTGCGGCTGACATTCAAAACGAAGAGGACCTCACCTCAAGAGAATTTTGGATGTTCATCGGTTCTCTCATATTTTTTCTTTCGGCATTGTTCATCATTGGGCTCACATCGATGCCGGTTTATAATGCAATATTCGATTTACAGATTGCAGAACCCGCGGACAGGGAATTTGCATACAATAAAATTTTGGTGCTTGTTGCCTTGCTGATTGGCATGCTCACAGCATTTTCGCAATACTTTAAATATAGGCATACTGCAAAGCGATACCTGTTTAAAAAGATGGCGTGGCCTGCGGGTATTTCACTGGTGGTTTGCATTCTTCTGCTAATTTTCTACCCGATTGATTACGAAAAGAAAGGACCGGGATTTATGGTTGCCATATACGCAGCACTTTATGCCAGCATATTCTCCCTTGTGGCGAATGCAGCTTACCTGCAAACTGTATTAAAAGGGAAAGTAAAAGCTGGCGGTGGCGCTATTGCACATGCAGGATTTGCGATGATGATCGCCGGGATGCTGATCTCTTCCGGTAACCGGGAAGTGATCAGTGACAACCGCAAGACCGGGCTGTTTGTGCCCTTCGACAAGGATCCGACAGGCCGCTCTTCTGAAAACCCCATGGACAACCTGACCTTGCTGAAGTCAGTCCCGACGCAAATGGGAAGATATACGGTTACCTATGTAAATGACTCGGCAGATCAAAACGAAAAAACCAGGACTTATTATAACCTGCATTTTCAAAAGAAAGACAGCAGCAGCGGCAAATCCGCAGAAGAGTTTCGTCTGTCGCCGGATGCTTACAGGATGAAGGATAACAACCTGAGTTCTAATCCCGGTACAAGGCACTACCTCACGCACGACGTATTTACCTACGTGTCCACCATTTCCATCCCCAACCCGGCGGACGATACGGCCCAGTTCCGGGTGAAAGAAATGCAGATTGGAGACACGACTTTTTTCTCCAAGGGATATTTTGTGCTGAATGAAATGCTGAAAAATCCTGACAACGAACGGCTGCATTATTCGGCAAATGATACGGCCATGTTTGCTGATATTACTGTGCATGGCGCGGGCAACTCCCGCAACAAAGCTTATCCCGGGCTTGTCTTCAACAACGGCGCGGTGCAATTCATGAATGATTCCGTAGTTTCCCAAAATCTCTACCTCAACCTCTCAGGTATGGCTGGAGAAAAAAAGTTTAAGATCGGCGTAAAAGAATCAGACAAAGCCATTGACTTTATAACACTCAAAGCGTACATATTCCCCTACATCAACCTCGTTTGGGCGGGCCTGCTCGTTATGGCTTGTGGCTTCATAGTTTCCATGACAAGGCGGTTAAAAGCAGCAAACCATATTACTTTCCTGTCCGTAACGCTGGTATTGGTTGCACTTTTTTATATGTTTTTCCTCGCCAACAATTAGGGCAGTTTTCAAAATAACTTTAAAAAAAACACATCATTGACTGGCGTTGTTTGCAAGCTTCATAAATACATCTAAATTTACATGAGCTATGCGTACCGTCGGTAAATTCCATACTTTCTGCCTGGGCTTCTGCCTTGTCGCCGGCCTGATGTACTCTCAGCAATCTTTAGCACAATATAAATGGGGACAGAATGATACGATCATTTGCCCTGCCGTAGTATTTGAAGGAGATACCATAGAGGCCAAAATTCTGGCTGCAGTATATGTATGGAAATTTAATCAGCGGGCAAAAGCAAAATGGACCAGGTTGCGCAATGCCGTTTATGTTACATACCCTTATGCCCGCCGGGCCGGGCTGGTATTTAATGATATTGAAAAGAATATCTCGACAATCCAGGATAAAAAGCAGGTATCATCTTATATCAACAGCCGGGAGAAAGAATTGAAAAAAGAATTTTCAGAACCCCTGACTAATCTGTCTGTTTACCAGGGAAAGGTGCTCATGAAGCTTATTAACCGGGAAAGTGGCGGCACAAACTGCTACGACATAGTGAAGGAACTGAAAGGGGGATTTTCTGCCAGGTTTTGGCAGACAGTCGCCTTTTTATTCGGCAGCGATCTGAAGCAACCATACGAACCTTATGGCAATGACGCCGACATCGAGACTATTGTGCAGGAAGTTAGGCGCATGTATGGCTATCGCAGCTGAAGATCTATCGTGAG
>JBBQSI010000065.1:0-11104 GCA_038213975.1 Chitinophagales bacterium | reverse complement strand
TTCCAAACTTTTTCCCCAACCTGGAATATCGCCCTGTATTAAAAGCAGTTTGTTCCCGTAACAAAGAGAAAGTAAGTGCATTTGCGGATCAATGGGGATATGAATCTTTTGAAACAGACTGGAAGAATGTGATAGCACGTAACGACATTGATGCGATAGATATTTGTACCCCGAATGATATGCATGCGGAAATAGCCATTGCCGCTGCGGCTGCCGGAAAAATGGTACTTACCGAAAAACCCCTTGCACGAAATTTAGCAGAGGGGAAACAAATGGTAGAAGCAATTGAAAAAGCAGGCGTTAACAACACGGTATGGTATAACTATCGTCGCATACCCGCAGTAACGCTTGCCAAACAAATTATAGACTCGGGGAAACTTGGGAAAATATTTCACTACCGCGCAAATTTTTTACAGGACTGGACTATCAGCGCAGATGTACCGCAGGGAGGAGAAGGTTTATGGCGTATGGATGCCGAGGTAGCCGGATCGGGTGTAACAGGTGACCTGCTTGCACATTGTATTGACACTGCTATGTGGCTGAATGGCGGCATCAAAGATGTATCCGCAGTTACTGAAACTTTTATTAAAGAGCGGGTTCACCAGCTAACAGGAAAAGTAGAAAAGGTTAGTATTGATGATGCCTGCATATTTCATTGTCACTTCAACAATGGTTCACTCGGGCTGTTTGAATCTACCCGTTATGCCCGTGGCCATAAGGCTCTGTATACTCTTGAAATTAATGGAGAGCATGCCTCTATTCGCTGGGATCTGCACGACCTAAACCGTCTGGAATATTTTGATCATGGAGATGAAACAAAAGTCCGTGGCTGGCGATCCAATCATGTTACGGATAGCGATCATCCGTATATGGATAAATGGTGGGTGCCTGGCCTTTCCATTGGTTATGAACATAGCTTCGTGCACCAGGCAGCAGATTTCCTGAAAAGCCTGGAAACAGGTGAGCCGTGTTCCCCGACTTTTAAAGAGGCGCTGGACACCCAGAAAGTTTGCGAGGCAGTCCTTGAATCCGCCGCTGTAAAAAGCTGGAAGGACACAGGTGTTGTTTGATTAAAAAAAGTCATTCTAAAAATCTTTAACCACTTACTTCCCGTTATGAACAAATTTGTAAAATGCTTTCGCATAACAGCTACGGCCATGTGCGTAGCTTTTGTTAGCTGCAACTCTTCAGAGAATGACCAGCAACTGCATGTGACAAAAGAAACGTCGAAGGATTCATCAGGCCTTGTGTCAATCTTTGATGGTACAACCCTTAAAGGTTGGGAAGGCGATACTGCGGTCTGGCACACAATAGATGGTGCCATCGTCGGAGAGGTCACCGCTGCATCGACACCTCTGAAAGCAAATACTTTTTTGATATGGAGTAAAGGCAAGCCCTCAGATTTTGAAATGGAAGGAGACTATGAAATATCTGAAGGTGGAAACAGCGGCATTCAATATCGTAGCGAAGAAGTAGAAGGTGTCCCTTTCGGGTTAAGAGGTTACCAATTTGATATAGATGGCGCCAATACATACACCGGCCAAAACTATGAAGAACGTGCAAGGTCGATCATAGCTTTTCGCGGGCAGAAAGTTACACTTCCAAATGTGTCTGAACCCATATCAGCACTTGCAAAAAATAATGTATGGTCGGTGTCTGAAATAATAGATTCTTTGGGTAGCGCCGATTCTTTAAAAGCGCTGATACACGATAGATGGAACAGTTTTCGAATTGTGGCGAATGGTAATCATTTGCAACATTATATTAATGATGTATTGATGAGTGATGTAACGGATAATGATACCACCAATCGCAAAGCATCAGGCCTGATAGGGCTGCAACTGCATGCTGGCCACATTATGCGGGTCGCGTATAAAAATCTTAAGTTGAAGGAATTAAAATAAAAAGGAAAAACTGTTTTTCTTAGAATCCACTATGTTGCTTAAAAGCCTATTCTGTCGCCATGGTCAAGAGAATGTCCTGAAGCGTTTCATCCTGAAAATGCCCAATCCTAAGCCAGCTTCCTTATCCTAATCGCGAATGCGTTCGCGGGATTTTTTACGAGTAGTTGCCGGATATGCTTCGGGGTAAAGCCTCTTTTCTTTAACAAGGGTAATAAGCTGGTGAAAATATTTGTATAGCCTTTAAAATCTCCGCCAAACTCCTCGCCTGGCTTATACCACCCGGCATCATGCGATATCAACACTTTGTGTAAGAATCCTGCAGAATGTAAGTTCGCGACCGAGTCTGCATAATCTTCTACATCTCCCCAGCCTATACCATCAAGGCTGATCCAGGCACCCAGGGATGCTGCTTTAATATGCAGAGATTTATCCTTTTCAGCCTGTGCATGGGTCCACACAAATGCAGAAGGATGCACTTTCATTTCGCGGAGCAAAGTTATTTCTTCAAAAGCGGGAATGGCGATCCCGGTGTGGGAGCAAATCGTTAACCCGGTTTGCAGGTGCGTTATAGCGGCGGCTTTCACAATTTTTTGATGCAGGCCCGATAATGGTGCGGCGTCCACGCCTATTTTGATGAACCCCGGCTTTACAGTCGTTGCTTCAATTCCATCTTTGAATTCGCGGGTCCATCTTTCCGCTAACTGCTGATCACTTTCAGTGAAAGCCCACGCAGGTAAATACTTATTTTCTACAGCGCCATAGTATCCTGTATTCGTAAGAATATTTAGTCCACTTTTATCAGCAAGTGTTTGCTGAAGTATTACGTCCCTGCCCAAAAATGCAGGCGTGCAGTCAAGAATGGTTTTTACTCCGTATTTTTTTGCTTCCAATAAATATGGCAACACTTTATTTATAACGGCCTTCCTATCCCACCTGTCATTATTTATTTTATCAGCCCCGATAAAATCCACAAGGAAATGTTCGTGAACCAACGTTTGCCCCATAGCCGATGCTGGTATTTCTCCTTTTACTGTAATCACTTTTGGTACAGCATCTTTTTTTGGGAGAATTAATAATGCTGCACCTGCTCTTATAAAGTCGCGCCTTGATAAGGTTACCATCATGAGTTGGATTGATTCTACTTTAAAAATACCCATAATCATTTTACCCACACATATTGGCAGCATGATATTTATCACTATACCGGGCGGGTGCAACAGTTAGCTTAGAGCATACCTGTGAGAAATACCATGAAAGAAAAAGGACTTATTTACTTTCACGTCCGGGAAACCAATGAAAACTGCGCAGGAATTAGATTAGTTATAGATGGTAAACCGCATCCAATTTAAAAAACACACCTTTTTCATTTTCTCCCCGGGCTTTAATCTTTAGCGAATCGTTAACCCGGTTCAGAGTGGCATGAATAACCAACTGCCGTGTTTCCATTGGATCCATGATTTTAAGAAACTTACATTGGTCTACACTAATCAATTTTACCTTTTTGTTAAGGTGTTTTTCTAATAGTTCGTGAACAATTTGCAGTTGAATTACACCCGGGGTTACCGGATGGCCCGGAAAGTGGCCCTGGTATATAATATGTTTGGGTTTCAGTTCAATCGTTGTAATAAAGCCAGTATTGTCGACCGAGCTTTGAAGTACCACGAATAAGTCATCTTTTAGTTTCAACTTAATCGTTTTGAGTATCGAGTAATATTAGTCCCAAATTTTCGGGGATTAAATTATTGCACACAAGAACTTTGTTTATTTCTGTATCAAATGCAGGATGCTTTTGTTGTGATAAAATATCGATTGCGTAATCCATCGCGAACGCAGAATTAGTAAAATAAGTGCCTGTGATTTTTTGATAATCGAAAATTTTCCCGGTACCAAAAATCGTTTCCAGTTCCTTCGTTTTGTTTTGATCACCATTAGCATAAAGTACCAGGTCGATTTGCCCCTTCAATAAATTATTTGACGTCATAAATTCTTTCATTAGCGAGGCCGGATCATCGGTCAATCCAAAAGTTGCCACGTCGGCGACCCTTGCTGCAAGTGCCTTGTTTTTTTCACCAGATAATATGAAGAAAGATGCGCCACATGAAAGATGAATGCTATCATTATCCAACCTTCCTTTCATGTTATAAATGGTCGTTTCTTCTTCATCTGCCGCGCCTATAAGTACGTTTTTAGATCCATTGTTAATACATAGTATTCCGTCGATCAATGCTTGCTCAAACGACAAAGTATTTTGAGTGTGCGTCATATTATAGCCGTGATTTTTTAAGAGTAATGCTATTTGCCCGGCTATTGTATTGTGTGTTGAAACGATGAACGATGTGGGCGATAGCAGGCCTTCATTTGCGTCAATTATTTTATCGAGGAAATTTTTAGTGTGAATGCTACAGCCCATCGCAGTACCGACAATGATAGCGTCCGGCTGGCTCACTTGCGCCTGCTCCAGGCAATCAATAGAACAGGCGATGGACATCTTTAATACCTCGCTCATTCTTCTCCGCTCCATAGCAGGAATGAATGCGCTATAGTCGGGCGTTAGTAATGCAGAAAATGGATTCAATTCGGAAAGTTGCCATGAAAATCCTTTATTGCGAAATGTCGGCTGGTGTGATATGGTCGATGAGGCTTTGATATACATTTACTATACTTTACCAAAGATTAAACAGGTGCAGTTTCCGCCAAAACCAAATGAGTTGGAGAGTGCGTATTCAACCTGCACACCGGCCTGATAAATAGTTTGAGGTATCATGCCTGTTTCAGGCATAGAGGTTGAAAAATTCAAATTAGGAAGTAGTGCCTGCCGCCGGATGGCTTGTACGCAAAAGACTGCCTCGATAGCGCCCGCCGCCGCCAATGTATGCCCGGTAAACCCTTTCGTGGAACTAAAGGCCGGTATGTTATTGTTGAAGGCGTTCTTTATAGCTATCGATTCTGATAAGTCATTATTTCCCGTTCCGGTTCCATGAGCATTTATGTAGCTTATTTTGTCAGAAGTTATGTTCGCCTTTGTCAACGCATTTACCATTGCCAGATAGGCACCTTTCCCATCCGCTGAACTCGCGGTTTGATGAAAGGCATCGGTTGCATTATTCCATCCATCCAGTACACAAAGAGGCGTGTTTCCTGTTATAGAAATACTTTGATCATTTTCAAGAACCAGGAATGCGGCGCCTTCACCCAGGTTCAATCCTTTTCTCGATTCATCGAAGGGCTTACATAAATCCTCGTCATAAATATTTAGCGAGCTAAAGCCTTTGATATCGTATAGTGCAATTGAATCGCAGCCGCCAACTATTACCCTGTCAAGTTTATTTGCCTCAATGAGGCGGGCACCTTGCATAATCGCATTGGCACCGGAGGAGCAGGCAGTTGAGATGGTACCAATGTATCCTGATATGCCCAATTCACAGGCAATTCTTTCCGTAATGCCGCCATTATCAAACGTCATCAGTTTATACGTCTCCGATGAATTATTTTTTTTTGAATCGAAATAATATTCTTCGGTTCTATCTAAGCCACCGACCGATGTTGAGGATATTAGTCCCGTCCGAATATCGCTTGCAATCTTATTGTTCCCCCAGGCCTCTTTTGCCGCAAGAAGAGAAAGCAGTGTGGTACGTGAAAAATCTTCACCGGGCAGATCAAGCAGTGCAATTATTTCCTCGTTGGTCAATTTCACTTCTCCAAGCATGACATTATACTTAGGTGATCTGGCAATGCCGGTAATCCCCGCTTTAAGGGAACAATGGTTTTCTTCAGCGCTCAAACCAATAGCGCTTACTATACCAATAGCCGTTACAAATATTTTCACAAGGTTTTAGAATTTTCTTCCTGAATGAATTCTGCCATTGAGTTAATCGAGGCAAGCACTTTTTTGCCAAGACTCTCATCAAGAATTTTTACGCCGTGATATTTTTCCAGCAACACAACCAATTCCAATGCGTCAATAGAATCGAGCCCCAGGCCATCGCCAAACAGCGGTGCATCATCATCAATATCTTCCGGTTTCATCTCCTCGAGATTCAATTCATCGATGATTTCCTTTTTGAGAGAAAGCTTTAGATCCTCTATGTTCAACATATAATTTGTTTAAAAAAAATTTTCTTTTTTTTAGCCTTGCGCTCCCGCGAGTTTTATTTCGCATTCGAGAAGTTGTTTTCCGTTTACATAATTTTCACCTTTCAATAAAAACATGTTTTCCAATTGAGCCATTAATGTAATGATGGTGTGAATCGTCTGGTTGACACCTGGCAGATGGTACAATTTTAATTTTGATATTCCTCCTATAAACCCTTCAATAGTTTTCTTGCTCAAACCCGATTTTGTTACTGCCAGACCTGCCGTACTACTTTGCGCAATGTTTTCGATGAGGGCAAATTCCCGAAGCACTCCATTTTCAAGAAAAATGTTTCCGGGTAAAATCCGGAAATCAGTTTTAAAGATCTCTGGTGTGGCTTCCAAAAGATTATCGATCATGATGAAAGGCGCTCTTTGCGGAATATATGATTCTATGTTTTCTTTACTGATTATCATTAGGAATAAAGTCCGCCGTTGACATTAATAACTTCGCCTGTTATATAACCCGATTTTTCAGATGCCAAAAAACTCACTAGGTGAGCCACTTCTTCAGGTTCGCCGATTCTTCCCACGGGAATTAGTTTTATGTATTTCTCCACGTCAACATTTTCAATCATTGAAGTGTTAATGAAACCGGGCGCTACCGCATTTACTGTAATGTTCATCCTGGCAACTTCCTGGGCGAGAGCTTTAGTTGCCCCGATAAGGCCTGCTTTGGCAGTTGAGTAATTGGTTTGCCCCGGCACGCCTCTCAACCCTGAGATCGATGATATATTGATAATCCTGCCCGACTTATTCTTCATCATTTGCCTGATAATATTTTGCGTAACGTTAAACATGCCTTTTAAAGAAACGGCAATGACATCGTCCCAGTTATTTTCAGGCATCCACATAAACAAACCGTCTTTTGTGATACCCGCATTGTTAATAAGAACTTTAATGAAATTTTCCGGATTGTTTTTTTGCCACATGGTAAGGGCTGCATCAACCTGCGATTTGTCCTGAACCTGAAATTTCAGAAGCTCCCCGCTTCCATCAAGGGCGCAAATTTTTTCTAATATTTCATTTGCTGCATCAGTATCCGAGGAATAATTAATTAGGATGTGCAGATGGTGATCTATGGAAAGTTGCAGGGCAATTGCCCTTCCTATTCCCTTTGAGGCTCCGGTAATCAATGCACAATTCACGGTTCCGTTTTAGGTTTACGTCTGCTACCCTGTGCAACCTTGACTATCCCAAAAATAGACCCTCCCGCTATGAGGGCTCCCAATATAACGGAACCTGCTGTTGTTCCAAGGAGAATTAGACATATACCGACGCAGGATGTCAGAACCAGGAGTACAATCAATATTACCGCAGCGGCACCTGTGACACCGGCGGCAGCCAATCTTTTCTTAAGGAGATTCATCACCTTCCGCTTTTGCTTCTCGAATCTTTTTGCTTGTTTCTGTGCCCTTAGCTTTTCCTTTAATTCTGTTTTGGAAAGGGAGGAAGGGCTGATTGTTTCCCCAGGGTAGATTGTATAGGCAGCGAACTCTGCAACGTTAGACGGCTCATCGGCCAACGCCTGGCCATAATCCCTATTGCCATCTGCCTCAGAAACTTCATAAGGATCTGCTGTTGAGCTTTTGTCGGAGAAAATGGCATTGTCAATTGCTCTAAAAGCATGGGTTAGGAGAGAATCAGGATGATCACTCTCAAGCCTGTTTCCAAATACCGACACCATTACAAATGAGGAAAGTGCGATAGCGGTGTAAAACATCCGGTGCCTGTTTACCACCCTTGGTATTGCTATTACATTTTTTTTTGGAAAGAAAGGAACTGATAAAAAGCCAATAACTATAATGGTCCCAAATATATAAGCTGTAAGGTTAGAAAATTCATATCCTAATTCCTTAAGATTATAACCGGCAAAAATTCCAAATGCCAGTAAGGTTATTTCCAAAAAAGTAATAAAAACCTGGGCTTTCCCGGGATTCGCTTTTGCCCACCGGGTGATTTTCATCAATCTCTTCCTGTTGCTACGAATAATAACTGCAATTGAAAGTGCCATCAAGGAAGCTATCAAATAGGTAGCTCCATCACTTATAAATAGCGTGCAGGCCAGGATCGTAAGAACTACCAAAGCAGAAAATATTGCATTTCTTTTCATAGCAGAAAAATTATTTTGACTCGATTAATATTAGTGGATAGGGAGGGGTTAAGGGGTAGGCTTTTTCTCGTTGCTCAATACCTGCTGCACTATTTTCAGTAAATTATAACATTTAAATGAAAATTTCCAATTCCCGGTCAAATTGTTTTTTCAAAGAAATTTCATCGATCAATACTTCTTTCACTGTCTTATTACAAATAATATTACATGCTAAATTAATATCGTCCGAAACACTATTAGAAGCGCGCCGGCTTATTGCA
Source organism: Chitinophagales bacterium (assembly GCA_038213975.1). Lineage (GTDB taxonomy): Bacteria > Bacteroidota > Bacteroidia > Chitinophagales > Chitinophagaceae > Ginsengibacter. The sequence continues at coordinate 2,696 of JBBQSI010000065.1, read as the reverse complement.
GCGAGAACTATTCCGGTACGAAGCTGGCCCTTGTTTCCTGCCGAAAGCTCTAGCAATTGTTCAAGTTCGGCTCTTTCGCAGCCTCCCACATAGCCACAGGCTATGCCGACTCCCCTCCATAAATCGGAATTTCTCAATTCCGGAAACGACTGTATCAGCCGGACTACTTCATTTACGTCTCCCCTGCTTATGTACCAAAGGCGCCTGCCAAGCCCCTGATCAAAACCATGTAGGTTTTGCTCCTCCTTGATTACCCCTGGTATCAGTCCACCTTTCACAGTCTTTCGCTCTTTGAAAAGACCATAGTAATAACCCATTCCATCAAAAACCATATGACTCATCACCCCATAAAGGGATTCCAGGTACGGAGTTGGAGAGATGTCGCTTTTTGCAAAAGCCCAACCGAGGCCTATATCTACATGAAATGTGTGAGCCCTGGCAGCATCAGTATAAAATTTCTTCCAGTTATCCAATGGTTTCTCTTTACCTAATTCATCCAGCGCAATCTCCATGGATGCGCTTTCATAAGCTACTGAACGGAAGCCGGGAGGTTCAGCGTTAAGAAAAACAACGAGCTCCTCCTGGTCCTGATGTTGCTGCATGTATTGTTGAACTCCCAGGAATACCTTTTGTATGTGTTCCATGTTGTCCGCAACGCTTTTAGACAAGCTCATTTTCCAGAATTTTAATTTTTTGCAACCACAAACCTGAAATGTCACTCCTTATGCCTTCATCCACAGCTAAAGCATCTTGACCATGCGATCTCCTGAGAAGCTCATCTTTACCTTCATCAATTTTCATCTCATACGGATCCACTTGCATGTCGCCCGGCGTATCATGTAAAGAGCTACTGACAAGCCGGAATATTTCTGCGCCAATCAGCTCAAGAATTTTCAGGTTTGATTGAACTTTAGAAAGCAATTCACCGGGTTTGTAAATGGTGCCAAGCTCCCTATGAAATTCGCGCAGGCACTTTAGATCAAATACATTTTGCTGATGATCTCTGCATGGCTTCACATCATATTTTGCCCAAGTGCCAAATAGTTGCTGCATATTCACATTCAAGCTCGCGAATTTCTTCCCAATAGCTGGATTTGAGGATGAATATTGTTTTAAAAATTCAACATTGGTGTAACCTTTGTTCATAAAAATCACATTTGGTATAGCCCAGTAACATGCCCAATCCCAGGCTATTTTCATTAGCATAACCTGCGTCTTACCGAAAACCCCATACATATTTTTATACAAATTGATCCATCCATTCAGCAGTTCTTTGTGGGCCAGGTCATATATCAAAGTCTGTAGCGCTGTGTCTTTGCCGCTGATATCACAGACTATTAATTCGGTTATCCAGCTATTACCCAGCGCAATGAAATCTATTCCCGGTGAATACAACGGATCCATGAAAGCGCCTGCGTCTCCGGTTAATGCCCATCGGTCCGTCGAATAAAACTGTTTGGAGTCGTATGCCAGATGCTTCATGACTTTAAAGTCAAGGATATGCTCTTTGTGTTCGCTCAGCATTTTTGCTGCCAGCGGTTCATGTTTTTCCATCCATTTAAAACCTTTCTCAAAATTGTTGTACTCAAGGAACGAATGATACCGGGGATCTGCAACAATTCCAATACTCGTCTTTCCGGAAACCAATGGAATGATCCAAATCCAGTAGCCTTCCCCCACCAGGTGATTTGTAGCTAAACGCCTCCGGCCGGGATCAACGAACTTTCGCCAGGCAAGGTTCTCGGACCAGTCATCAATATCTATTACAGCATTTAATCTGAACCATGCTGCATTGATGTCGTGGTTAATTTCTTTTTCGAGACTTAATTTTCTTTTTAATAAACCGTTTCTCCCCGTTGAGTCAACGATCCATGTTCCCTTAATGTGACATTGCACCTGTTCTTTTTCAAAGACGAGTTCATGACCGGTCTTTGATAACCGCACATCAATTACTTTAGCTCCCAGCACAACTTCAACATCATATTCCAATAATCTTTTCACAAGTTCATTCTCGAGGAGTCCCCTGTCAACCTGGTGAGATGGGTAAGGATCAGAAATTTTTGAACCAACTTCTACACGTCGGGATATATCATCCCGGTGTTCGGGGCTAAAGAAAAATCTGAACCCAAACTTTGGCAACTGCTGTTCATTCAAATAGTCTTTTAGGTTAAGCACTACCCGCAGGTAAGAAGAGCCAAGTTCACTGAGGGACTCACCCACCTTGTGTGTAGCAGAAGAAGCGCTGGCCGCCCGCTTTTCCAGGACGAGAATTGAAATGTCGGGCCTTGCTTGTTTTAACTGCAGCGCAAGTGTTAAACCAGCAAGGCCACCTCCGGCTATTAATACATCATATTTTTCATGTATTCCCATAAAGGCATTGAGTTCATTTCTGAATTTACGTCAATTCTTTTCAACTGAGAGACAAGAATTTTCTGAAGCGAGTAAGTGCGGCAACTGTTTTAGTGGGGTGAATTTTTACATTCAATGAAGTTGCCGGGAGGTGTAGGTGGCTTATGGTTTCTCCCTGATTTCAAAAAGCTCCCCATCATACATTTTATCATTATTGTCCGACTAAAAATAGCACAAAAACAGCTACATCCCCTGCCTGGTAACGCTTTGAGAGGAAAAAGATCTCGTTTTAAAATTGGGGGGAGTTGGCATAGGTGATTTTATGTGATAAATGCGTTAGGCGCATT
>JBBQSI010000064.1:0-11131 GCA_038213975.1 Chitinophagales bacterium | reverse complement strand
AAGTAAAAATTGTTACGGGTACTCCCGGTGGCACCACCATACCAACCAGCGTTTTCCAAACATTGATAGATATCATTGACTTCCATATGATACCATCTGCAGCAATTGCGCAACCTAAATTTCATCACCAATGGCAGCCGGATGAAATTCAGATGGAGCCTGGCTTCCCGCGGGCCGTTGTGGATTCGTTGGTAAATATGGGCTACAAAATTCGACCTGTTTCTGCAATCGGACGTGTGGAAATTATTATGAAAGATGAGTCTGGAAAAATTTTCGCGGCTGCAGATACCAGAGGCGGAGATTCCGCCGCCGGCTACTGAATCTATTTTTTCGAAAGAATAAGAACTAAATAACCGCGAAACATTTTAAACTCTTGTTAAAGGCATTACGTTTTAAAGCGGCAGCGAGCGTTATTGACAGGCTAATTGACGCTATTAGTTATTTTTGAGGATCAACCCGTTTTCCTGAAAAAATTTTTGAACATATTTCTGAGAAGTCTTCTCGCCCTGCTATTGCTTATACTAGTGGTTGGGTTGCTCATTCAAACCTCGGTTGTTCAAAATTTCATCATTCACCGGGTTACAAAAAGACTTTCCAAAAACCTTCATACAACGGTTGCTATCAGGCATGTTGACATTCACTTTTTCGATAAGCTGTTGCTGGAAGGTGCGCTGGTGCTTGATCAACGCAAAGACACTCTTTTATATGCCGGAACGGCCAAAGTAAATATTACAGATTGGTTTTTCGCCCGGGAAAATATTGAACTCAAATACATCGGGCTCGACGATGCCACTATTTACCTAAACAGGAAGGACTCAGTCTGGAATTACCAATTTCTTGTTGATTATTTTTCGTCGCCCACGCCTAAGCAAAAAACTGACAGCGCTATTGCATTAAGCTTCGATGTGATGGAACTAAACAGGATAAAGGTCTGGCAGCGGGACGGTTGGAAAGGGCAGGATTTTTTAGTCTCCTTAAACAAACTGGACTTACACGCGGATGAGTTTGATCTTCCAAATAAAATATTGAAGATTCAAAACATCCTGCTGGACAAACCGCAATTTGCCCAGTATGATTATACTGGCAACCGCCCTGAGACTACGAAAGCAAAAACAAAAAAAATAAAACTCGTTCCCGGACAGCACCAGTGGAACGAAGACGGATGGGATGTATCGGTAAAGAATATCAAGGTCTCCGATGGCAGTGTGATATCCGAGCGGGAATCTGACAGAGTAGCCTATACTGAACAATTCGATGAACGTTTCCTTAAAATAACTGACATCAATGGCCAGTTTAGGAACCTTCGCATTCACGAGGATACCATCACGACCTATATCAGGACTTCCGCGAAAGACCGCAATGGATTCAGACTAAATGAACTTTCTACTGATCTTGTCTTCACGCCTGATATTATGGAATTTAATCACCTCAACCTTGTAACCGATCGCAGTCATCTGGGGAATTATTTTGCGATGCGATATACCGATTTCATTGAAGACATGAATGATTTCATTGACGCAGTCACTATCGAGGGCCGGTTTGTTGGCAGTAAATTAAACACTGAAGACCTTGCCTATTTTGCGCCAGAGACCAGGGACTGGAATACAGTTTTTGAATTAAGTGGCTACGTAAAGGGCACGGTAGATAATTTGAAAGCAAAAAACTTACGCATACGTGCTGGTGGCAAGAACTATCTTGCCGGAGATGTTGCCCTGCGCGGGCTACCTGATATTGACAACACTTTCATTGACCTTAAGGCAAGTGAACTGCAAACGTCGTATGCGGAGTTAGTGCGCTTCGCACCTTCACTTGGAAGCGTGACCCAGCCGCGGCTCAGCACTTTTGGTAACATATCTTTCTCAGGAAATTTTTACGGCTTTGTAAATAATTTCAATATTAAAGGCACGCTTGTCACCGATATTGGCTCACTACAGACAGATCTGAATATGCGCCTGCCGCCCAATGGAATGGCAGCTTACACCGGCGTGATCTCAACACCAAATTTTGAGCTGGGGACGTTTCTTAATAATAGCCAATTGGGAAGTATTTCCTTCTCCGGAAAAGTAGATGGGCAGGGCGTGAAATCTGATAATATGCGCATTGCGATAGACGGTGACATTCGCCGGGTTGAGTTCAACGGCTATGCCTACACGAATATTAAGGCCAATGGATTATTGGCGAGGAATTTATTCTCAGGGAAAGCCACTATTAACGACCCAAATATCGAAGTAGCGCAGTTGGATGGATCAATAAACTTCAGCGAATCACAACCTCAATTTAATTTGCTCGCCGATGTGCGCACACTCAATTTGAAAAATCTTCACTTTACGAACGATAGTGTACAGCTTACCGGTGTTTTTGACCTGAAATTTACAGGCAGTAATATTGATAATTTTCTGGGCACTGCGAATCTTTACAACGCTTCCCTTTATGACAATGGCAAGCAGCTTTCATTTGATTCACTTGTCATCAAATCAAGCATAGATGATGGTGCGAAACATCTCACGCTGCTGACTAATGAGATCACTGCGGATCTATACGGACAGTTTGAAATTCTCGAGCTGCCGGATGCCTTTCAGTTATTCCTTAACCGCTATTATCCGGCTTACATTAAAAAACCGAGGGGGACTGTGCAGGATCAGAATTTCCAGTTTGCCATCAGCACAAATAATATCAGCGACTATATAACGCTGTTTGATAAACGCGTAACCGGGTTTGACAATGCAACCTTATCGGGTTACTTAAATGTTCCGGAAAACAAATTAGATCTCAGTGCTGACGTGCCCGCCTTCGCTTTTGGCGGTATCCAGTTTAATGGCGTGAAAATTTCTGGTGTTGGTAACCGTGATACACTCACTTTCGAAGGCAAGGTAGAAGACGTGATAATAAACGATAGTCTCCACTCTGCCGGAACGTCGATTAATATTGTGGCTTCTAACGATGTCAGCGATGTCCAAGTAAAGACTTCAGCCAACAAAACACTCAATTCCGCTAATCTTTCCGCACGTGTATTAACCAGCAGGGAAGGATTTGATCTTTTACTTAACCCTTCCACTTTCACCATTAATTCCAAGCAATGGAAAATTCAAAGTGGTGGCAGGTTGGAATTGATCCGGGATATGATCATCGCGAGTGATATCGTTTTGAGCGAATCCATGCAGAAAGTATATGTGTCAACGGAACCCTCCGGCACCGGAACCAGTAATGATGTGGTGATCGGTCTTCAGAATTTTGATCTTGGTGATGTTGCTCCAATAATGACACTGCAGATGAGCTTAGATGGTTTGGTGACCGGCCAGCTAAGGGTGAATGATCCTTTCGGTAAAACATCCCTCGAGTTTGACACGAAGACCACTGACTTTTATTTTGAAAATGATTCAATAGGAGTGTTGACTACACGTGGTGAATATTTATTCGACGCCGGGAATTTGAACCTCTCGGTAATTTCAGACAATTATCCTTACAACTTTTCTGCAAACCTGAAATACCGGGCTAAAGATTCTACCGAAGATCAAATACGCGGCAATATCGTTTTTAACAATTCCGGAATTCACGTGATGGAGAAATATTTGGGCGGAATATTCGACAACATCTACGGGAGGGTTAGTGGCGAACTCAATCTTTATGGCAACGAAGAAGATCCGAAACTTACCGGCTCCCTCCGGCTGGACAGTACTTCCATGACGGTCGATTATACCAGGTGCCGGTATATTCTTGAGGATAACAGTATTCTTAATTTCCGCCCGGACGAAATTGACTTTGGTGTCATAAAGATCAGGGATACTTTGAACCGCACTGCCACGGTAACCGGGAAAATTTACCATAGCTTTTTCGATAATTTTTTCTTTAATGAATTGCATTTAAAAACTGATGCGATCGGTAACCGTCCGGCCCGCTTCGTTTTATTGAATACGACATCCAATGACAATAAGCAATTCTATGGTCACATAATTGGCGATGCAGAGCTTTCGCTGAATGGCTTTGTAAATGATATGCGGATGAATATCTCCGGGGAACCCACCGATAGCAGCCACATCTACCTGCCTGCCGGGGAGACGGCAGAAAGCGGCTCTCTCGATTACATTGAATTTACCAGCTTTGGGCGGGAAATGCGTGCCGACTCCAGCTACCGTCAGAATTCAAGCATACAGGTGGATATGGATTTGTTAGCCAATCCGTATGCAAAGATTGATGTGATCCTGGATGAAACTACCGGCGATGTTATAAAAGCGCAGGGGAGTGGCCGGCTGCATATCACCGCCGGAACTTCCGATCCGCTGACCATCAGGGGACGGTATGAGGTGGAGGATGGAGAATACACTTTCAATTTTCAAACATTCCTGAAGACGCCCTTTACACTGCAAACCGGGTACATCGAATGGCAGGGAGATCCATACCTGGCTAATCTGAATATTGATGCGGTTTACACCGCTGAGCAGGTGATGCTTAATAATATTCCAACCAGTACTGGCTTTGCAAATACGAAGGGTGATGTGAATATTATCTTCAAACTTCGGGGCACGCTGGCTGATCCCCGCCCGGAATTTGAGTTTCAGTTTCCGTTTGACAATCCACTTAAAACTGACCCGATTGCCAGTGAATATATCAAGACCCGCTTCGAGGCGGATAAAAACGAATTGAACAAACAGGTAACTTCTCTCCTGCTTTTCAACTCATTCATGAGTACGGACCAGCGCCTGCTGAGTTCTTCAAATACAGGGAATTTTGTCACGAGAAGCGTGGGTCAGCTATTGTCGGCAACACTTTCAAGTTCTCTTAATAATTGGCTGCAAAAAGTACTAAACAGCCGTTCCGTAAATGTGTACACCAACATCAATACCGCCGACTTTGGCTTTGGCGTTTCCGAAAGAGAAATTCAGAATATCGGGAACTTCGGATTGAAGACATCTTTTTTCAATAATAAGCTCTTAGTCAAAGCTGGGGGAAATGTTGACTACCGCGTTGGACAGGCAAGCAATTCTAATTCGAATTTTTTATTTACGCCAGATGTGTCTTTTGAATATTTGGTTACCCAGGACGGACGCGTAAGAGTTGTCGGTTTTAACCGGAGTGATGCTGATCTTGGCGACCTCTCAGGCATCACCAGGAGAAACCGCACCGGGGTTCAGCTTTCCTACAGGAAAGAATTTGATTCGTTTACGGAATTCTTCTTGAATAACAGGCGGCGGAAATTTACGCGGCAACCTGTGCTCAACGAGAAAGCTCTTAATTACTGATCACTTGAATTTTGCCAGGATCGCATGCCCCATCTTGTCCCGCTTTGTCGTGAGATATTTTTCGTTATGATGATTGGAAGCCATCTCGATGGGCACGGTATCAACGATTTCGAGGCCATATCCGAGCAACCCTGCTCTCTTCTTAGGATTGTTACTGATCAGCCTGATTTTTGAAACACCCAATTCCCTCAGTATTTGCGCACCAACGCCGTAGTCACGCGCATCTATCTCCAGGCCAAGTTCCAGGTTAGCTTCTACCGTATCTCTGCCTTCCTCCTGCAGCTTGTATGCCCGTAATTTATTCAGCAGTCCTATACCCCGCCCTTCCTGGTTCATATACAAAATGAGTCCTTTCCCTTCAGCTTCCACCATCTCCATGGCCGTATGCAACTGCTCGCCGCAATCGCACCGAAGTGAACCAAGGATATCACCCGTCATGCAGCTGGAATGCACCCGGACGAGGACATGTTCATCAGACGTCCAATCTCCCTTTTTCAAAGCAAGGTGTTCCTCACCCGTGTTTATTTGTTTGAAAGCAATAAGCTCAAAATCTCCATAACGTGTGGGCATTTTCACCCGTACGTCTTCCTGGATAAGTGATTCCCTCTTAAGCCTGTAGGCTATCAGGTCCTTTATAGAAATTAGTTTAAGGTTATGCTTGTTCGCAATTTCCCGAAGCTGGGGCAGGCGGGCCATTGTGCCATCTTCATTCATTATTTCCACCAAAACCCCCGCATCTCCGTGGCCTGCTAATTTAGCGAGATCCACCGTGGCTTCAGTGTGCCCGGTTCGCCTCAAAATACCACCGGAAAGAGCCCGCAGCGGAAAAATATGGCCAGGCCGGCCGAGGTCTTCAGGCTTTGTTAAAGGATCAATCAGTGCCTGGACTGTCTTTGCACGGTCTTGGGCGGAAATGCCCGTGGTGCAACCATGACCAAGAAGGTCTACACTCACGGTGAAGGGTGTAGCGTGAATAGCGGTATTTTTATGCACCATCAACTCGAGTTCCAGTTCGTCGCATCTTTTTTCGGATAATGGTGCACAGATTAGTCCCCTCCCGTGTGTGCTCATGAAATTGATGATTTCCGGTGTGACGTTTTTGGCCGATGTAATAAAATCACCCTCGTTCTCGCGATCTTCATCATCAACGACTATTACCAGCCTGCCTTTTATAATATCATCGATCGCCTCCTGTATACCATCTAGCATATCAATTCTTTTGCTTGCAAAGATACTTCAATAGCAGAGCCATTCTTTTCAAATCTTTAGTAAACACAGCCTGCATCCTTAATATTTACTTAATATAGGCAAGCAGCTATTATAGTGTGAAAATTGCCTTTAGGGTTGTTAATAAATCACAAATCCAGGAAAGGAATATTATAGTTCCTTTGCCGAAAAATTAAAACCGACATGAATTTGAAAACTAAAGTTCTACTATTCATTTCTCTGGTTGTTACCCCATTCATTATGAATGCACAGGTAACCACCAGCAGCCTGAGTGGCTTCGTCACCAGCGCAAGTGGTACACCGCTTGAAGGTGCTACTGTCACTGCCCTGCACGTACCGACCGGCACCTCTTACACCACTGTCTCCAAAAAAGGTGGTTCGTATTCCATTAATAATATGCGGCCAGGCAGCCCCTATACCGTCACCGTGACATTTGTAGGATATGGTAACATTTTAAAAGATGATATTGCCCTAAGCCTTGGTGATAACCTGGCGCAAGACTTTGAACTACAAACCCGCACCGCAGAATTGGCAACGGTGACAGTAACCGCCCAGCGGAATGCTGCGACCTCTGGTAAAGGCGGAACTGAGACGAATATCAGCCGTGACAAGATGATGAACCTCCCCACTGTCGGACGTAATGTTGCAGATTACCTGCGTTATGTGCCGCAGGCGAAGATCACTAGCGATGGCGGTATTTCACTGGCTGGTCAGAATAACAGGTACAACTCTTTTTATATTGATGGTGCTGTGAACAACGATGTATTCGGACTTGCAGCTTCCGGTACAAATGGCGGACAGTCTGGCATTGCGCCAATTTCGATTGATGCTATTGACCAGTTCCAGGTAGTGATCTCTCCATACGACCCATCACTGGGTAACTTTACCGGCGGTGGCATAAATGCCATTACCCGCAGTGGAACGAATACGCTCAACGGATCTATTTATTATTTTTTCAGGAACCAGGACCTGTCGGGTAAAACGCCCGGAGTGGATAAGAGTGATGCGACAAAACTTGCACCTTTCACGAACAAAACAACGGGTTTCAGAATAGGCGGACCCATTATTAAAAATAAATTATTTTTCTTCCTGAACGGGGAAATACAGCGTGATGAAAGGCCTCAGCCCGCAAACTTCTCGGACTACAATGGTGCATCAAGCCAGTCGGACATTGACAATCTCGTTAGCTATCTGAAGAGTACTTATAACTATGATCCGGGAGGATATCTCAACAGCCCGGAAACTGTTGAAGCCAATAGGATTGCTGCCAAACTCGACTGGAATGTAAATGATAATAATAAACTAAGCCTGAGCTACCGCTATAATGACGGATTCAGGAATAATACCTCCAGGACCAGCAACTCCACCATTAACTTCCTAAACAATGGTTATGCATTCCCTTCTACCACGCACTCCGGGTCTTTGGAACTGAATAGCCGTTTCAAAAGAGATGCAAGCAACAAATTGCTATTAACCCTGACGGATGTTACAGATGACAGGGGACCAATTGGTGGTGCGTTCCCACGCGTATTTATTCGCGACGGAAGTGGTAACGGTATTATTTTCGGTACTGAAGAATTCTCAACTGGTAATTATCTGAAGCAGTCAAACATTGCCTTGTTTGATGTTTTCAAATTTACCACTGAAAATCATACTTTCTCCGTTGGGACAGACAATGAGATCAGCAAGTCGACAAACGTTTTTATCCGCCAGAACTATGGCTCTTATGAATTCCCTGACTTAGCTACATTCCTATCCGGCGGAGATGCTACAGTTTACAACCGGAGCTACTCCTTGCTTGATCCGGGAAAATCTGGTGACGAGTCTTTGAATGCGGCTGCGAAATTCAATACCCTTCGTCTTGGATTTTTCATAGGCGATGAAATTAAAGTGAATCAGAACTTTACGCTCACATTGGGTGTAAGGGCGGACAATACCAAGTTCCTCACTACTCCGAGAACTGATAACTTTTTTAATGACTCAGCGCTTTCAAAACTATCTGCCTATTATGATATGAAAGGCACCCGCTCGGGCCAGATTTCAGATCCAAAATGGTCTATTAATCCACGTATCGGATTTGTTTACAAGATCCCTGAGGAGCGTGTGACCTTCCGGGGCGGAATCGGCATGTTTACCGGCAGAATCCCACTGGTATGGCCTGGCGGAGTTTATAATAATAATGGTATCAGCATTGCGGGCATCAGGACGAGCGACGTGGCCTTCAGGCCGGATGCTTTTAGCCAGTACACTGCTTCTGACTTCGGTATCAACGTTCCCGTGCCTTCCGGCCAGGTGGATTTGATCGCAAAAGATTTTAAATTGAATAAGATATGGAGGACTTCTCTCGGCATGGACAAGTTGTTGGGTAACAGGTGGAAGCTGACCATTGAAGGATTCTTCAGTAAAAATATCAACGAGATAAATTACAACCGTGTAGATATTTTACCGCCTACGGCGAAATCTGCAGGTGTCGGTTCAAGAACTGTTTACGATCTACAGGGCAGAGCATCTGCGCAAATTCCGCTCAGATCAGATGGCTCAAATCCATACACTGGTATTTACTTGTTGAGCAACTACGAAGGCAATCATGGTTATTCTTACAACTTTACATTCACGATAGACAGGGCATGGAGTAACAACTGGTCAGTAAATGCTAATTATTCTTTCGGTAACTCAATAGTAGTAAATGAAGGCACCAGCTCACAGAACAGCTCACAGTGGCGTTATATGGAAACTGTGAACGGAAGGAATTTCATTGGCCGCTCTATCAGTGATTATGATCTTGGACACAGGATCAACGCTTTTGCAGCGAAGAAATTCATCTATGCAAATGGCTTCATGAGCACTACACTTTCGTTAGTATACACCGGCCAGAGTGGTAGCCCCTTCAGCTACGTGATCAATCGTGGACAGGTGCGTGACTTTGACAACTTCGAAACGAACGACCTGATGTTTATCCCAACCTCTTCACAATTGGACAACATGGTTTTCGTAGATAATGGCGCAGTTACGGCAGCCGACCAAAAAGCTTCGTTTGAATCATACATCCAGGGAGACAAATACCTGAGTAAGCACCGCGGCGAGTTTGCAGATCGCAATGGTGCAAGGTTACCATTCAGCAATGTGATCGACCTGAAATTGCAACAGGACTTCAATGTAAAGCTCGGTGCAAAAACCTACCAGGTGCAGGTTTCCTATGACATATTCAACTTCACCAACCTGTTGAACCGTGATTGGGGCAAGACTTACTTCAGCAGCAATGACCAATCCATTTTGCTTGACTTTACAGGCTATGTAAGTTCTACCGATCTCACACCACAATACCGGTTTACCGCTCCAAAGAATGGAACACCTTACGTAATATCTGACGGCGTTTTCAACAGCTCACGCTGGACAAGCCAGTTGGGTGTTAGGTTGAATTTCTAAAAAGACTGTTTTATAATTGGAAAACGCCCTGCCGTAAACGGGGCGTTTTTTATATTACCTTAAAAGCAGTAAAGTAAAAATTGTTGGCCGCTGCTATCGGCTCTAATTGTATCGGGAAAGATTGAATAAAATCGTGGTAGGCTTTAAACTCGTGCGTGGGAACCAGGAACTCATCGAAGAAAATAACGTCATGTTTTTTCAAATGCGGTGCCAGCGAAGCGAGTACATACAGGGTGGCCGAATACAGGTCGGCATCTAACATGATTACATTTCTTTTTGAAGAGTCCAGGTCTTTCAAAAAATGGGGCAGCGTCTGCTGAAACAGGCCGGTATAAAATTCCACCCTTGGATCCGGGATTTCAGGCACTTTGTTGTAAGTGTTGAATTGCCCTTTTTTATAAACACCGAAATCCTCGGGCAAGCCCGTGAATGTATCAAAGCCGCTGAAAGAGGATTCAGGATGATCGTTTTTGCTAACAAACCATCGGATTGAATGGCCATCTGCCACGCCAAACTCCAGGTAGTTCACCGGTAGATGATTTAATGCTTCTGACCTCAACACATGCTCGTATAGACCAAAACGTTTTGTGTAATCCCATTTTGACGGGAAATCGTTGAATGCTAGTTTATTTGTTGCTGCCCGCCATTGAGACAGCCTTGTGAGATAATACATGTTCAGGAAAAAGCCTGAAAAGGGATTGAAGATCCGGTCTAATCGAAAACGTAAAAAATTGACCTTCAGAAAATGAATCAGTTGTAAACGCATCGCTGGAAAAGTAAGGGCTGAAGATCAATAAAAAATCGGTGGTGAAAAAACAAATTCCCCGGGACAAAAAAAATCCCCTCGCAAATGCAAAGGGGATCTTTTCAAATCTATTTGGATGATTAATAACCCATATCACCCATTCCACCACCGCCCATTGAAGGCATAGATGGCTTTTCTTTTTCCGGCTTGTCAGAAACCACACACTCAGTTGTCAGCAACATTCCGGCAATGGAAGCTGCATTTTCAAGCGCAATGCGGGTAACTTTTGTAGGATCGATAACACCTGCAGCGAGAAGATTTTCATACACTTCCGTGCGGGCATTGAATCCGAAATCTTTCTTACCTTCTTTTATCTTTTGAACTACGATGCTTCCTTCGATACCGCTGTTTACCACAATCTGGCGAAGAGGCTCTTCTACAGCACGCTTTACAATCTGGATACCGGTCGTTTCGTCATCGTTAGCGCCCTTCAACT
>JBBQSI010000063.1:0-11253 GCA_038213975.1 Chitinophagales bacterium | reverse complement strand
TCCGCTGGAAGCAATACCTACGACGAAATCTTTAGGAGAAATCTTGTGTTTCTTTAAATCCTTCCAGCCCTGCTTCGTGTCGTCTTCCGCATGCTCTACGGCCTGGGTGATAGCCTTTTTACCGCCGGCAATTATGCCAACTACAAGTCCCGGCGGCACACCATAGGTTGGCGGACATTCACTTGCATCAAGGATGCCAAGCCTGCCACTAGTACCCGCACCAATGTAAAACAGGCGGCCACCGGCAAGCATTTTATCGGATACTGCACTGATCAACTTATCAATCTCCGGTAAGGCTTGCTCAACGGCCTGCGCAACGATCTTGTCTTCTGCATTAATACCGGATACAATGTCAGCAATGGATTTGTGCTCCAGGTGCCTGTGTAAGGATGGCTCCTCCGTAACCCTTCGGAAGCCGGGGTGAAGTGTAGTCATTCAAACAAAACTATGAAATACGAATCAGGACCGGACTTTGCCAGACAGATACTCAAGGAAAATGGCCGGACCGGCTTATTCGGCACCATTTTTTTTATTCTTCTTCAGCTCCTGGATATCTCTTTCCAACTTGGTGATTGTTGCACTTATGATATCGAGGCGTTTTCCGTTTTTGGAAATTTTAAACGTTGGATGGACAGTTTTTAATTCAGCTTTATAATCTGCCAGTTGTTCCTGCAGGGTGCGAAGTTTTCCGTCAATTTCACTTTTTCTAATTGCTCTTGCCATTTGTATGAAAGGATTTTTATAAACATAAAACTAATAAAATAAATGGCGAGATTTTCAATTTCGCGACTTATAAAAAAATTGTAAAAGACTTTTTAAGTCAGGAAAATTGTTCCTTGTTAAATACGAAGATCTTGTTAAGATGACGCATTAGGAAATTTCCCCGACATCCACGAACGAGGCGTCTCCCCTAAATCACTAATTTTAGCCTTATGAAAATGTGGTTAAGTACCTGCAGAAGATTGTTTGTCTGTTTTGGGTGTTGTTTTTTTCTGCTGAATATTTATGGGCAACAACTTAGTCAGAACTTAGAGAGCCTGACCAATAAGTATCCGGCAGAACGGGTGTACCTCCACTATGATAAGTCTTCCTACGCACCGGGCGAAACCGTTTGGCTCAAAGCCTACATGCTTCAGGGAATTTTTCCAGTCACAGATAGTAAAACCCTTTATATAGATTGGACGGATGATAACGGAAAACTCTTGTTGCATGCGCTTACTCCCCTGGTGGAAGGTACTGCCGTAAGCCAGTTTAAAGTGCCAGTCGATTATGCAGCAAGATTTGTACACGTAAAGGCTTACACCAAATGGATGCTGAACTTTGACAGCGCTTTCCTGTACAACAATGACCTCCGCGTCATTTCTCAAAATCATGCTGCCGCGCCGAAAGTTGCAAAAACACCCGCTATACAATTTTTCCCGGAAGGTGGAGATATTATTTCAGGCATAAATAATAAGGTTGCCTTCAAAGCAAACGACCAGTTCGGTATGCCGGTAAAAGTTTCCGGAAATATCATCGACCAGGCAGGAAAGGAAGTAGCCATAATTAAAGAGATACATGACGGTATGGGATTTTTTATGCTGCGTCCTGCTGCCACCGGCAAGTTCACCGCCAGGTGGAAGGATGAAAACGGCAAGTCTTTCACGACCGTATTGCCGGCAGTAAAAGCTAATGGTGTGGGTATTGAGGTAACCCCCTCTCCAACCAACCAGGTCTTTGTACTTACCTCATCAAATTCAATTGACGAGAGGTAAATGCACATAGTAGGCAACATGTACCAGCATCCCGTTTTTAATACAACAAAAAAACTGGTAAATGGTACGGTGAAGGGCGTGGTGCCTACAACGGAGTTACCATCGGGAATTTTGACGATTTCAGTTTTTGACGATGCATGGCAACTAATATCTGAACGTATCAGCTTTATTAATAACCATGAATTTGAATTTATACCGGAGATGACGGTTCAGCACTGGGGGCTAAATAAGCGGGCGCGTAATGAAGTTGAAATAGCTGTGCCTGCAGATATTACTTCTACCCTTTCAGTTTCCGTCACAGATATTGATATTGAGAGTGACAGCAGCGAAAGCATCATCAGCCACCTACTGCTCACAGGCGAACTTCGGGGCAAGGTATTTAACCCTGCCTGGTATTTCTACGGTGGGGAAGAAGACAGGATGCAGGAGTTAGACCTTGTACTGCTGACAAATGGATGGCGGAGGATTGCGTGGGAAAAGGTAAAGAATAGTACTCCGCCGCAGATTGACTATGCAAGGGATACTTCGTACCTAAGCATCTCCGGCAAAGTTTACGGAGCCACAGCTATGCAGCTACGTGATGCAGGTAATATAATATTGCTGGTAAACAGTGGGGAACAGGGCCGGGACATGCTTACGGCCAAGCTCTTACCGGACGGCAGTTTTAGAGATCCGGGCTTCATTCTATTCGATACCGCAAATGTCTACTACCAGTTGCCAGCCGGAAAAGGGCTTGATGGGGCATCTGTAAAGTTTCTTGAAGACCGCCTTCCTTCTTTTAAAAATAATACACAGGCGCAGGGACTGTTTGCGTCAAACTATTTTGACACCGCCGGAAATGCGCGCCACCTGGCGCTGGCAAAAGAACTTACTGCTTTGAATTCGCTTTATGCAGGCAAAGTCTTGGAAACAGTTAGCATCACGGCAAAGACCGCTTCGCCGATTCAGATATTGGAGAAAAAATATACTTCCGGGCTGTTTAGTGGTGGCGATGGATACCAATTTGACCTGATTCATGATACCAGGGCACTGGGTTCGTTGAGTATTTTTAATTACTTGCAAGGCCAGGTGGCGGGATTGCAGATCAGCACCATCGGCGATCCGCCCACGTTGAGCTGGCGGGGATCACAGCCACAACTGTACGTGAATGAAGTGCAATCAGATGCATCTATGGTAGCTTCGATTCCTGTAACCGATGTTGCGTACATAAAAGTGCTGCGGCCGCCATTCATGGGAGGAGCCGGCGGGGGTTCTGGTGGTGCAATAGCCATTTACACCAAAAAAGGTGACGACATAAAACCAGAGCCCGGGAAAGGCTTATCAAATAATAATGTTACCGGTTACACTCCTATCAGGCAATTCTACTCTCCTAACTATGGCACCTTTACCGCCGAAGATGAAAAGAAAGACATACGCACTACGTTGTATTGGAACCCGGGCTTGAGGACAGTCCCAGGACAGGAGAAGACACTTTTTACTTTTTACAACAACGATGTCACGAAAGCCTTTCGGGTAATTATCGAGGGAATGACCAAGGATGGTAAGTTAGCGCACCTGGAACAAACAATGGAATAGGGTCTTATTGCATTTCATGCGCCTTGATTAGACCTGTCATTGGTTTTTTAAATATTTGCCCGGAAAGCAACGAATGCTCCCGGCACAAAACCTTTAGCACATCCCGAAAACCCCATGCAATACTACCGGTGAAATGAACGGGGAGCTTTGCACTTTCTTTGTATTTGACAACATGGGTCGTAAAAAAATCGTTCAACCCTTCCTTTAGTATTTGCTCCACCTGGGTGTTTCCGCGATTTTCCGCCAGGAAAATTGCAAAGCTCGCCAGGTATCTGTTGGGTAATGGCTCAGTGTAAACAGCATGCAGTATCTCCGCCGAATTGGTTACAAACTTCGCATCAAATCTCGCACGCAAATCGGCATCTAAGAAATTATAAAGGTATTGTTGCACAACCTTTTTACCCAGGTAAGCCCCGCTTCCCTCGTCTCCCAGGACGAAGCCAAGACCAGGACTATTCTTGATTATTTTTTTGCCATCGAAATAGCAGGAATTTGAGCCCGTGCCGAGAATGCAGGCAATCCCTTTTGTATTCCCGCAAAGTGCTTTTGCGGCAGCATGTAAATCAGTTTGTACTTTGATTGAAAGTTTCGGAAAAACTTTTGAAAATGAAGATGTGACCATCCTGGCGTTTTCCGGATTTTTACAACCCGTTCCGTAAAAGCTTATTTCGATGAACTCATCAGCAGGGATAAGCGGCCGAACGCTTTTTTCTAAAATATTGATAAAATTATCTTTCGAAACAAAGTAAGGACTCAGTCCCTGCGTTGTGAAAGTCTTTTTGGCACCGTCTTTCAGCAGGCACCAATCTGTTTTCGTACTTCCGCTATCTGCGATCAATTTGATGGTTGGCATGTTTATCTCGGGGTAATTGATGAAATTTGCAAGGCAAAAATAAAGTTATCGTATAAAGTAAATCAATGGCCAGGAGAAAGTTACATGTGTGGTTGCCCCTGATTTTGAGTTTGTGCATGGTCGCGGGTATGTTTATCGGGTACCGCATCAGGGGAAATATGCCCAACTCCGGAATTTTTTACATCGAAAACCCGCGGCCTGTCCAGGAAGTCCTGGACCTTATCAATAATAAATATGTTGACCGCGAAAATCCGGATTCACTGGGTGATTTAGCGATCGACGCAATTCTATCCAAACTCGACCCACATAGTGTTTACATACCCCCACGTGAGCTAGCTTACATGAATGAAGACTTACAGGGAAAGTTTTTCGGCATCGGAATAGAGTTCAATGTTTTCAGCGATACGCTAAATGTATTGAACGTGTTGGCCGGGGGGCCGTCGGACAAGGCCGGGATTAAAGTCGGTGATAAATTTTTGAAAGTTGGAGATTCTTCCATCATTGCAGAAAATGCCACAACTGAAAAGATCAAAAGCCTCTTGCGTGGTACGGGCGGTAGTAAAGTTGATATCACCATCCTCCGGCGTGGGAATATCGGGCACAAGGAAATCACCCGGTCGTATATCCCGCTTTACAGTTTGGATGCCTCCTACATGATCACTGACACTATTGGCTACATACGCCTCAATAAATTTTCTGAAACCACTTACAAGGAATTTATGGAGGCCACCGAAAAATTGAAAAAAAGTGGCATGACCAGCATGATACTGGATCTGCGGGACAATGGTGGTGGGATTTTAACGGAAGCAACAAATATTGCGGATGAGTTCCTGGATGGAGATAAACTGATCACTTATACTGAAGGTGAACACTCTCCCAGGCAAGAGTACCGGTGTACCAAAGAAGGAATTTTCGAGACCGGAAAATTAGTAGTGCTCGCCAATGAAGGCACCGCCTCTGCAAGTGAAGTGCTGATGGGCGCCTTGCAGGATTGGGACCGTGCGACAATTCTCGGTCGCCGGAGTTTTGGTAAAGGCCTTGTGCAGGAGCAGTATGTGTTAAGCGATGGCTCAGGCCTTCGCCTGACGGTTGCGAGGTATTACACCCCGTTAGGACGAAGTATTCAAAAATCCTATACGGCCGGGTCTGCTGCCTACAACAAAGAAGTGATGAACAGGTTTCATAATGGTGAAATGGAGTTTGCTGATTCCATTAAACATGCAAATGCGGGATCTTATTCTACAGGTGCAGGCAAAGTTGTTTATGCCGGAGGAGGAATTACACCAGATATTTTTGTGCCGTATGATACTATGGCAATCGATAAAGACATCACCCTGGCGCTCGTACGCGGCACGCTAAATCGCTTTGTTTACAGTAACTATATAGCGCACGAAAATCAGTTTGCTTCTTATCAGTCTCCACGATCGTTTGATGAAAAGTACAAAGTGGACGAAGCCACTTTACAACAGTTAAAAAACGATGCTTTAAGAGATTCTATTTACTTCGACCTGGCAGATCAAAAAGAAAGATCCTTATTGCAAAAACAGATCAAAGTGATGACGGCAAGACAGATCTGGAGAACGCAGGGTCTCTTTGAAGTCAGCAATCCTGATGACGTCACAGTAATGAAAGCACTCCACTATTTGAAGCAGGAACCTATGGCCCAGTTGGCCAAGTAAGTGTATCCCATTTTTTTTACCTTTAAGACAAACATCAAGCTATGTGGCTCAACAGCATACTGGATACCATTGGCGATACGCCCCTAATCCAGCTTCATAAAATCACCAAAGACCTGCCGTGCACCGTATTGGCTAAGGTTGAGTATTTCAACCCGGGCAATTCAATAAAAGACCGCATGGCTTTGAAGATGCTTGAAGTTGCCGAGGAAAAAGGTCTGATAAAGCCGGGAGGCACGATAATCGAGGGTACTTCCGGCAATACCGGGATGGGCCTGGCGCTGGCGGCCTCAGTGAAAGGGTACAAATGCATTTTCACTACCACTGATAAACAATCAAAAGAAAAAGCGGACATCCTCAAAGCAGTGGGTGCTGAAGTGATTGTTTGCCCGACTAATGTGCCACCCGAGGATCCAAAATCATATTACTCGGTTTCGAAAAGACTCTCTGAAGAAGTTCCGAATTCCTGGTATGTCAACCAGTATGATAACCTGGCAAACCGCCTTGCGCATTATGAACAAACGGGTCCTGAAATTTGGGAACAGACTGAAGGCCGCATTACTCACCTGGTAGTGGCTACAGGTACGGGTGGAACAATTGTTGGAACGGGCAAGTTTCTCAAGGAAAAAAATCCAGCGATCAAAGTATGGGCAATCGACAGCTACGGATCTCTCTTAAAAAAATATTTTGATACCGGCGAGCTCGACGAGAAGGAAGTGTATCCTTATATCAGCGAAGGTTTTGGCGAAGATTTCGTTCCGGCAAACTATGACATGAAATACATTGACCGCTTTGAAAAAGTGACGGATAAAGACGGAGCGATCATGGCCAGGCGGATAGCCAGGGAAGAAGGTTTATTCTGCGGTTATAGTGCCGGCAGTTGCCTCCAGGGGCTGATGCAGCTAAAAAAGGAATTGAAAAAAGATGATGTGGTCGTTTGCATTTTTCATGATCACGGCAGCAGGTATGTAGGGAAAATTTACAATGATGAATGGATGATGGAAAGAGGTTTCCTGGAGGTGAAAACATTCAAAGACCTGGTGAATGCCCGCGGTACGCAAAAACTAATCACTATAAAGCCTGCCCAGTCAGTTGCGGAGGCGATCGATCTGATGAAGAAATACGACATCGAAAATATACCCGTGAAAAATGGCGAAGGCTTTATCGGATCTCTGAGTGAAGGCGGCTTATTTGATAAGATATTATCAGATCCGGAAATCAAAGACCAAACTGTGGAATCAGTATTGGAAAAAGAGTATCCCGTTGTAGGTTTTGACACCTCGGTGGAAAAACTCAGCAAATTAATTTCGAAGCAGAGTGGTGCAGTCCTAAGTAAGGACGATACAGGTGACTTCCACATCGTGACAAAATACGATATCATCCAAAGCCTTGCCAGGTAGCAGTTCTAACCGAAAAATGAGAGCCGGTCGAAGGGTGTACTTTCGTATTTTTACGACTTAGCCTTTCGTATTTTCGTCAATGCCCGCCTGTGGTAATCACCCGCTCCACAGTAATTTTTTTCAGAAAAGATTAGGCAGATATGCGCTTGTCCACATTGGTGTGCATAACTATATTTGTTTCAGAAGTTGATTGATGTTGATTTAAGCATTAATCGAAAATATCCAAACCATCCTTTCGAAAAATTACAGATCTGAATCTATCCAAATTCCTGAAATTCCGAAGAATCCAATATCAGTCAACTTCTATTTTTTTTCGTATCCTGAGAATTCCGCTTTAAAAAAATTCTTTCAGACCAGTGTTACCCGAGAGGTTAATAGCCATATCCATTGAAGACTTATACCAATTCCGTGAGAAAAAACCAGATCCATTATCCGGCAAAACTTGCAAATTGAAAAATTACCGCTAAGACGAATTTGCAGTTTGAAAAGATTGCTGCAACGAATCTCAACCCCTGGAAGTCTTCCAGCTGAAGACAAATTTACTAAGCAGCCTCCGGGCTGCTTTTTTTTGTTCTTGTAAATTGCAAGCATGTTTTTCAAATCTCCGGAGCTGCCAGCGAGGCATTATGAAAAGATAGTGAGCCTTGTGCCTTCTATTACTGAACTGCTCTTTAGTTTGGGCCTGGAAGACCGCGTAGCAGGCATCACAAAGTTTTGCGTCCATCCAAAACATTGGCTGGAAACAAAAACTATTGTTGGGGGCACAAAAAATGTAAACCTCGGGAAACTCTCTGCTTTGCAGCCGGACCTTGTTATATGCAACAAGGAGGAAAATACAAAAGAGCAGGTGGAAAAAATTGCAGAAACTGCAAACGTATTTGTCACCGATATTTCAACACTGGAAGATGCACTGGAAATGATAATCAACATTGGAGTTTTGACCAACACCTCCGATGAAGCGAAACAAATGGCCGAACAGATAACATTGCTTTTTGATGAACTCGGTCAGTTTATGGAAAACAAAAAGATTTTTAGAGCCTCCTATATGATTTGGAAAAACCCGGCCATGGTCACCGGAGGCGACACTTTCATTCACGAAATGATGGAACGATGTAATTTAAAAAACGTTTTCAACCAGGAGACCCGTTACCCCGAGATCTCTATTGAAGAATTGCGAAGAATTGATCCCCGGGTTTTGTTACTCTCCACAGAGCCCTTTCCGTTCAAAGATTTAGACGTCGAAGAATTTCAAAAAAATTTTCCAGCGACTAAAGTTTTGTTGGCCGATGGAGAAATGTTCAGTTGGTACGGAAGCCGCCTTCTACTGGCGCCAAAATATTTCAGTGAAATTTATAAAAGTTTAGAATCAAATTGATTTTATAAGAATTGTTCTGGTTATCCATCACTTTTTTAAATAGAAAAGCAATGCGTTTAGAAACCTTTGCACGTGGCGGTTGCTCTTTTGTTAAAATCCTGTAGGTTTGCAATCATTCAAAAAAAACAATGATGGCATCCAAAAAAATTACTGATCTGCTTGGCGACCAGGCTGAAAGTATACTAACACACAAACCGAAAATTGACAAATCAACCCTAACTCTCCCCTCTCCTACATATATTGATGACATATTTGTCCAAAGCAACCGTGGCAACCGAGTAGTTGGCAGTATGCAAACGTTGCTAAGTCATGGCAGGCTTGCAAACACGGGGTATTGTTCCATTTTCCCGGTAGACCAGGGTGTAGAACATAGTGCCGGCGCTTCCTTTGCTCCAAACCCAATATATTTTGATCCTGAAAACATTGTAAGGCTTGCTGTTGAAAGCGGCTGTAATGGCGTTGCTTCCACATTTGGCGTGCTGGGAATTTTAAGTAGAAAGTATGCGCACAAGATTCCTTTCATTGTAAAGATCAATCATAACGAATTTCTTAGCGCCCCTAACAGATACGATCAAACGCTTTTCGGAACAGTGAAGAGCGCATACGAGATGGGGGCCGTTGCCATTGGCGCGACAATATATTGGGGAAGCGAAGAAAGCACCCGCCAGCTAAAGGAAATAGCGCAGGCATTTGAAATTGCACACGAATTAGGCATGTGCACCATTCTATGGTGTTATACCCGCAATAATGCTTTCAAGGTGGATGGTGTTGATTACCATACTTCGGCGGATCTTACGGGCCAGGCAAATCACTTAGGTGTAACCATACAAGCCGATATCATCAAGCAAAAAATTGCGACCAACAACGGCGGTTATCTCGCCACCAAGCACGGCAAAACCTCCAAGCTGGTTTATTCTGAACTAACTTCTGATCACCCAGTTGATCTTTGTCGTTACCAGGTGCTTAATTGTTACGCAGGTAAAATAGGCCTGATCAACAGCGGTGGGGAAAGTAAAGGCGAATCAGATCTTCAGGAAGCAGTAACTACTGCCGTAATAAATAAGCGGGCCGGTGGCATGGGGCTTATTCTAGGGAGAAAAGCTTTTCAAAAACCCTTCAAAGAAGGCATAAACCTGCTGGAGGCTACGCAGGACGTTTACCTGGACAAGAGTATTACCATCGCGTAGAGAATTCTCCGTCATTTTCACTTGAGAAAATTTAAAAAGGGACTATTGCAGTGACCCTGAAAGGATTTACTTTTAGTGCTTCTTAACCAGATCACTATTCAGATCAATGAAAGAAGAAGAAGATTTTTATAGCAACCTTGCCGGGGAAGAGGGAGAAGCCGAAGAAACCAAACGAAGATGGTTTAGAAGGATTAAAAAAGGCATCACCACATCTACAAAAGATAAGAAAGAGGCGCCGGATGGTTTGTGGACTAAGTGCCCGAATTGCCGTTACACCTGTACTGTATCAGAGCTTCGCGAAAATTTATTTATTTGTCCCAAGTGCTCGCACCATCACCGTATTGGCAGCGCAGAATATTTCGATATCATCTATGATGAAAGCGAATATGAAGAATTGTTCGACAATATCCGCTCGAAGGACTACCTCGGTTTCGTAGACCTGAAGCCGTATGCCCAACGGCTGGAAGAAACGTATGCAAAGTCAACCATACATGACTCCATTACCGTAGCACACGGAGAGGTAAACGGCAAAGACCTGGTAATTGCATGTATGGATTTTGAATTTATCGGTGGCAGCCTGGGAAGTGTGATGGGTGAAAAAATTTCGCGGGCCTGTGACTACTGCATGGAGCACAAGTATCCGTTTATGATTATCAATAAAAGTGGCGGTGCCAGGATGATGGAGAGTGCTTTCTCCCTGATGCAGCTTGCAAAAACTTCGGGAAAACTATCTCAGCTTTCTGATGCGAAAATCCCCTACTTCTCTCTTTGTACGGATCCTACATTTGGCGGCACTACGGCATCCTTCGCCATGTTGGGAGATGTAATAATGGGTGAGCCCGGTGCACTTATTGGCTTTGCCGGTCCCCGTGTAATTAAAGAGACCATTAAAAAAGATTTACCTCCCGGATTTCAACGCAGTGAATTCCTGCTTGAGCATGGTTTCCTGGACTTTATTATTGGAAGAAAAGAGCTCAAGGAAAAACTTGACCAGCTCCTGATCTTATTTGCGAACTAGGACATAACCGGTAACATCTCCCGGCAAATTTTTCTATTGATCATGGAACTTAAAAACAGGAAAGCATATTTCGAATACCAGATAGAATCGAAATACACGGCAGGCCTTGTACTCAGCGGAACGGAAATAAAATCTATCCGTGCAGGTAAAGTGAGTTTCAACGATAGCTATTGTTTTTTTCACCGTGGCGAACTGTTCGTAAAAAGCCTCCACATCTCTGAATATCATTTCGGCACGATCAACAATCACGAACCCCTGCAGGAGCGGAAACTACTTTTGCAAAAGAAGGAGCTGCGCAAATTGGAAGGCAAGATCAAAGAGAAGGGATACTCTATAGTGCCATTAAAAATTTTCCTTGCCGAAAGTGGCTTTGCTAAAATGGAGATTGGCCGTGGGAAGGGAAAGAAGCTTTATG
>JBBQSI010000062.1:0-11261 GCA_038213975.1 Chitinophagales bacterium | reverse complement strand
TCCTGAGATATTCAGATGTGCTGCTGATGCTTGCTGAGGCGCTTAACGAAATTAACGGAAGGCCCACTCCTGAAGCATATGAGTATCTTAACAAAGTAAAAAGAAGGGCATACGGCCTGCCAGTGAATACTCCCGATCCTTTGATTGATTATGCGGGACTTGATAAAGATGGATTCAGACGGGCAATATATGCGGAACGGAGGAAGGAGTTTGTGATCGAGTCACAGGCGTGGTTTGACGGCAAGCGTTTTTGGGACATCTTCACCGAAAAGGTGGCTGCAGAATCTATAGGCGCAAATCCTGCTTTAAATAACAGGCCAAAAAAGGTGATCAACCTTTCGGAAATCAGGATGGAAAAATATAAGCTCATGCCTTTTTCACAATCGCAGCTTGATCTCAACGGGGAGCTGTCTCAAAACCCCGGTTATTAAGCAGTCGTTTAATCCCGGTTTGCGAGATGCAGGCCGGGTTTTCTTTTTTTCTTGTAAAACTTACTGGTTAAAATTCAGATCAACCTGAGCTTTCTTTTCTTAAGATGCGACAAATCAATAGAATTCGGCGAACATTAATCGCAGTTACAATTGTAGCAGTGGCCGTCGCATTTATTTCAATGTTTGGAACTTCAAAGCGTCCCCCTTCAAAAGAAATAAAAAGGATTTTTTACATCAATTCTTATCATAAGGGCTATGCGCCTTCTGATGAAATAATGAAAGGAATGCAAAGTATTCTTGCTGGAGAAAATGTTCAGTTGAAAACATTTTTCATGGATACTAAAAATGCTCCCGGCGAGAAAAGTGTACATCAAAAAGTGGAAGAGGCGCTTGGTCAAATAAGAAAATTCAACCCTGATGTAATTATTGCATCGGATGATGCAGCGGTAAAATATATTATTGTTCCGTGGTTTAAAGGAAAACAAATTCCCGTCGTTTTCTGTGGCGTCAATTGGTCTGCAAAACAATATGGCCTGCCTGTTGAAAACATTACAGGTATGCTCGAGGTTTTGCCATTAAAGCAAAATCTGCAGATTATATTGAATTATTATCCAGGCATAAAAAATCTTGTTGTATTATCGGAACAATCACTTTCCGAAGAAAAAAATAAAGAAATATTGGACACGCTTTATAAAAAAATTGGTTTCTCAGTGACCTATTATTTCGTAGAAAATTTTTCTGATTGGAAAGAAAAGTTCATTGAAGCCAACGGGAATTCAGACATTATTTATCTCCCTACAAATGGGGCTATTAAAAACTGGAACGATAGAGAAGCAATTGATTTTGTAACCAACCAAATAAAAAAACCTGTGATCACCTGCGATGATTTTATGATGCCTTACTGCGTTTATGGCCTTACAAAAGTGGCGGAGGAGCAGGGCCAATGGGCGGCAAAAACCGCCATGCGGATTTTAGAGGGCACATCGCCTTCACGAATTCCTGTTGTTGCAAATAAAGAGTCACAATCGTACCTTAACGAAAAGCTTGCTTTGAAAATTGGCTTTGAGCCATCAACGGAACTTTTAAGTAAATCAAAAATTCTACACTAAGATCTTAAATTAAATTGTTATGATTATTGATGCTGATGTACACATTTCCCCGGTGGCTACCGGCGGTAACAGCATATTTATAGAAGATTTAATCACCCGAATGGATTATGCCGGTGTTCAAAAAGCCGTTACGTGGCTGCAACCTCCCTACGACAGGGATATAAAACGATCAAATGAATATGTTTATAAAGCGTCTAAAAATTATCCGGACCGGATCTTAGGATTTGGCTGGGCAGATCCTAACCTGGGAAAAGACCATGCCATTGACATGGTTAAACGAAGCATTTATGATTATGGCTTTTATGGGGTAAAATTAAACGGCGCTCAAAATGAATTTTATATTGACGATGAAAAGGTATTTCCTGTGATAGAGGAGATTGTCAAAGCCGGAAAAATTGTTGCGTTTCACATCGGCGGAGATTCTCCCGAACATACGCATCCCTTCCGCATGGCAAAGATCGCAAAAGCCTTTCCGGATACGCCAATGCTTATGGTACACATGGGCGGTGCACACTTTCATGATTTTGGAAATGCAGCCATAGAATTTGCGCAGCAATGCCCGAATATTACAATTGTCGGAAGTACCATCCGGTCACATCCGTTATTGAAAGCAATCACCACGCTTGGAGCGGAACGGGTTTGTTTTGCCAGTGACACTCCATTCGAATTTATGCATGTGGAGGTTGCAAGGTATAATTCCCTGCTGGCTAATGTTATACCCGAAGATGAAAAGGCGCTAATAATGGCTGGTAACATCGAACGGCTTTTTGGTATTGCTTCTCATGAAAATACTTTGAAAAAAAATAAAGTTTCTGTTTAAATCTTTCTGAAAAATTGTAAATGATTTTATTGATCGTCGCCATAGGAATTCTTGTATTGCTTGTCCTGATGGTTCGGTTCCATTTAAATGCCTTTATCGCCCTCATCATTGTGGCGCTGTTAGTCGGTGTTGCAGAAGGAATGCACGTAAGGGATGCGTTGGGCGCAGTTGTAAAAGGGTTGGGAGATACTTTAGGAAGCCTTGCTTTGATCCTGGCGTTTGGCGCAATGCTGGGAAAGTTGGTGGAAGAGAGTGGCGCTGCCCACAAGATCACTTACAGCCTCATAGATGTATTTGGTGAAAAAAATATGCAGTGGGCGGTTTTGCTTACAAGTTTCATTGTGGGCATACCCATGATCTATAATGCAGGATTTCTTGTCATCATACCACTCTTATATACCATAGCAACCGCAGCAAAAAAGCCTTTATTATACCTCGGCATTCCTATGTCGTGTGCTCTGTCAGTTGCCCACGGTTTACTTCCGCCGCATCCTGCGCCTTCGGCTATTGCGGTTTTGTATAATGCCGATATTAATAAGACGCTGCTCTATGGATTGATAATCGCATTACCAGCTCTGATACTGGCGGGGCCACTCTTTTCGAAGTTTTTTAAAAACACGATCGTGCATCCCCCTGAGGGTTTATATAAAGAAAGAATATTTACTAAAGAAGAATTGCCCGGCCTTAAGGTGAGCGTATTGATTACATTGCTTCCTGTTATATTGATGTTGTTGGATGTATGTTTTGAGTTATTTGTACAAGGACAATCTTCCATGAGATCGGCCTTCAAATTCATCGGCGATCCTAATATTGCCTTACTACTGGCTGTTTTATTTGGAATCTATTTTTTGGGAATAAGGCAGGGAAGAAAGCTAAAAGATGTCATGCAAAGTTTGTCGGGTTCTGTTGCTGCCATAGCAATGATCCTCCTGATCATTGGCGCAGGCGGATCATTCAAGCAGGTGCTATTAGATAGCGGCGTGAGTGAATACATAGTTCAGATAACAAGGAATATACATCTCTCCCCGTTATTTCTGGCATGGTGCGTTTCAGCAATGCTTCGAATGGCAGTAGGCTCGGCAACTGTAGCAGCAATAACGTCTTCCGGAATTGTTTTGCCTATGTTGTCTGGAAGCGGCATAAAACCGGAACTAATGGTGATCGCAACGAGCTCGGGGAGTTTAATGTTCTCCCATGTGAATGACATTGGTTTCTGGATGTTTAAAGAATATTTCAATCTCAGCATCAAACAAACATTCCTGTCATGGTCAATTATGGAAACCATCGTGTCAGTGACGGGTCTGTTAGGCGTGCTGACATTAAATCTTTTTCTATAAACCGGTTAAATTTTTTCTTATGATTAAAAAATTGGTGCTTGTGTGTTCAGTTAGTGCGATTTCAATATTGAATTCGTATGGACAGGACGATGATTTCACCGCTGTAAGGGCTGAGGTGGATTTCTCTCACACCCTTCAGGATTGGGATGGATTCGGATTTAACTATGTGGAAACCGCTCACACCTATGATTATAAAAAATTTGCACAGGAATATGGCGGTTTTAGTTTATTAAATGAAAAGCAGAAACAAGAGATCATTGATTTGGTTTTTGGCGCTGAAGGGTTAAAGGTGGGCCTGGTAAAAATGTTTTTAGGTGGGTTGCATCAGCAGGTAGCGAACGGACCATACGACCACGAATCGTACACTTCGAACATGCGCTATTTTGTAAAACAGGGCCTGCAAAAAACAAGAGCCCGGGGCGGTGATCTTTCCATTATCACAACAATGTACAGCCCACCGGGCTATGTTACCAATCAGCAGGTTGGCCGCGGCCGCGACCTTGATCCAAAATATGCCAACGCAGTGGCAGATTATATGGTAAGCTGGGCGCGTTTCCTGGTGCAAAAAGAGAAACTCCCCCTGAAATATATATCGTTACACAACGAGGGAGAAGATTGGTCGAGGTGGACAAAAGATGGTTTCACCAATGACGAAGGACATGATTACAACATGTACTGGCCACCAGAACAGGTAGTTAATTTTTTAAAATTGATGCCTGCTAAACTGATAAAAGCCGGCCTGCCAAATGTGAGTATGACGCCGGGTGAAAATACCAACTGGTATCGTTTTTACTACTGGGGCTATGCAAACGCCATTGCGCATGATGCACTCGCTTTAAAAAACCTTGGCCTTATTACTTCGCATGGATTTTATGTGGGCAAATACGGGCCTTGGTTTGGAGAGCACAATAGTGTGGGCAATGATGTTTTACGCGCCAAACGCCCCGGACTGCATTCATGGGTAACGAGTACAAGCTGGAGTAATATGGATGCCATGAATATTAAAGAAATGCATGGCAACATTTATACTTCTAAAGTAAATGGCATCATTCCCTGGGCCGGTATTCAGAGGCCTGCACATTGGCCAAAAAAAGACCCCAACCCCGGTACGGCTATCAGGGTGAATGAAGACGGAACGTACGAAGTTACACGAGGGTATTATTTCTATAAACAATTAACCAGAGCGGGGCAACCAGGGATGAAGATTGCTGAAACAATGGCAATGAACTCAGAAGTTGCTGTGATCGGATTTCACTCTAACGGTACAAAAAATCCTGATGCGATAGTGGTTGCTAATATTTCAAACGAGGCAAAGAAAATTTCTTTGCACTTGAAAGGTGCGGCGTCTTCTGCCTTCCATCTGTACAGAACAGTTTGGACCGAAGGTGGTGACCAGGAGATGTATAAAGATCACGGCACTTTGCAGGCAGCCAATAAAACACTATTGTTCGAAATGCCGCCGGGATCTGTTTGTACTTTTTTTGCTGAAGAAAAGTAACAAGGGTTTTTTTTCAGCAACAAAACCAGTGCACCTCAGTTGAGGATGCGCAGAAAAGAGTGAGTAAATTTTCTAAATGCGAACATTATGACAAGCAAAAAATTTGCCCGCAGAGAATGGAATTATGCTTGCATCCGGCTTAGCTGGCTTGTTACTTCCCTCCACGAATTCATCTTGTGCTGAAAAATCAAGTGCAACTCCTTCGCTGCAGGGCACTCCTGCGGAAATTGCCACCCGAAAAACCGGCATCGTCCCCGGAGTACAAACCTACAGTGTTAGAGGCCGCTCTCCCGATGATCTATTGCTGCCATGAAAGTGCTGGAGATTAAAAGTTGTGAGCTTTGGCAGGGTCATGTTGAGCCGCGGGAATTACAACGGAAATCAAATACGAGCAGAGAAGAACATCAAAGAAAACAGGAAGAATTAAAGACGTGGAGACAAAACCTGGGTATGGAAAAAATAGCGGCATTGGCCGAAAAAATACGGGATGCCGGCATTGCCATTCAGGCTTATAGTAATGGTAATCGAAGTTTTCAAAGTGATGATGAAATTCAGGTGATCTCAGGATTGTAAAATCCTTAAGAACTGATACATTGACTACCAGTGGGATGGTTGACGGCTTCATTTATTCCTAACTGTGCCTTTTTTTTACAATTTAATATTTATGGCTGCGAGTACATTCGTGCCGGCCATTGGAAAATAATAGTTCTCTACAGTAAGCGCACCGCCGTAGAAGTAATTGTAAGTATATCCGTTTGGTTCATATTTTTTGTTGAAAATATTGTTTACCTGCAGGATGAAATTTATTTCTTTAAAAAACTTTTTAAAGAGGGTATATGAGAACCGTGCATCTTCCACAAAATACGGATTAAGGCTGCGGCTGGTATTAGATGTGTTATCGAGGAACTGCCGGCTCACATATTTTGACAGGAAAGTGATCTCGCCATTCTTTAACGGTATGAAAGAGAGCGTTCCACCAGCTACCGTGGAAGGCGAAAAGGCTATCGTAGTCTTGGCAAAATTGTTTATGATCTGTCCACCATTGTCATAGTCATCGATGTATTCAGAAAAGGTCTTAATCTTATTTTGACTCAAAGCAAGATTTGCCTCAACAGTTATCCAATCACTTGCCTTCAGCCTGCCTTGTAATTCCGCGCCCAGCCGGTAACTCCTGGGTGTGTTGATTCGTGTGTAGGCACCGACATCATTGATTTTACCGGTTGTCAACAATTGATTTCTGTAATTCATATAGTAGAATGTTCCGCCAAAAGTCCAGCGATCGAATCCCTGTTCAACGCCTATCTCCAGGTCATATAATTTTTCAGGGCTCGGCAAATCATTCTCACTCGCTTCAAAATCGTCCCTGTTCGGCTCTTTGGAAGCAATAGCATATGAAGCATAAGCCCTAAGTTTTTCTTTGTTATAAGAAATTCCAACTTTCGGATTGAAGAAGTTATAGATCTTATCGACGACTATTTCGGGATGATCACGAAAACCGTTGATTTGGTATTGAACAAAACGTCCCTGTAGATCCAAAAACGCTGAGAAATTATTTCCAAGGTTTTGCGTGAGCTTCGCATAGGCATTGAAGTCCGATTTGTTGGCCGGGAGATCATAGAAGGTAAAATCCCTGATATTTCCATACTGGCTCCATTTTATGGTGCCAAAATGCCGTCCATCATATTTCGTATAGCCTACACCGATAGTGAGCTGCGTATTTGCCTTCCTATAGTTTCCCGACAACAAGGCACCATAAAAGTAATTGTCCAGCCAAAGTCGTCTTACAAGATCCGTAGTGGTGATAGTATCCCCATTTTCAACTACCGGCCGCAATCCATAATCACTGAAATCCCTGCCGGCTTTGTATTGTTCGTAATAGCCTTTGCCCCTCGTGAGAAAAAGTGTCGTATTGAATTGGAAGGTGTGGCTAAGTTGATGATTGAAAAAAAACTGGTAATGTGTCTGTGTGTAATTGTCCGTTTCATTATCATAAGGATTGCCCGGCTTTTCTGTTCCCGCGGGATTATTGGTTCGGTCCTTAGCGAGGAGGCTTTCACTTACGCCATACCACGCCTGGTAAGTTTTTTCTTTGCCGTTGAGGATATTAAAGCGCAGCGAACTTTTTGGAGACAGGTATGCTGCACTCACATAAAATGATTGTAGATTGGATGAGGCACGATCAATAAAGCCATCACTTTTTACCCCGGAGACCCTGCCATCGAAGGTGAAATGTTTCGCCACCAACCCTGTTCCCAGTTTTATCGTGTTTTTAATGGTATTGAAAGAGCCAATTGAATTATTGAGCGCTGCATATCTTTCCTTGATAACTGTGTTTGTCGAAAGATTAATGGATCCTCCAAACGCACCTGCACCATTGCTGGAAGTTCCAACGCCCCGCTGCACCTGGATGGAATTCAGCGACGAGGTTACGTCCGGCAGATCCACAAAGAATGTTCCCTGGCTTTCGGCATCATTGTACGGAATGCCGTTCAGTGTGACATTTATGCGTGAAGCATCTGATCCGCGAAGCCGAATCCCTGTATATCCAAACCCATTGCCGGCGTCTGAATTTATTACAACTCCCGGCACCTGGTTAAGGACGAAAGGCAGGTCCTGCCCAAGATTGGATTTTTCCAATTGTGCCTGGTCAATGTTAGTTTGAGTGACCGGAGTGGTTTTTACAGCCCTGCTGCCCATCACCTCGATGATTTCAAGCAATAGCGTGTCATTCAGTTTACTAAAGCTCGTATCTTGAGCGCTGGCCGGCACCGTAGCGAGTGCAAAAATTAAAAGAAGAGAGAATGTTTTCATTTCCTGGTTTTTGAAGACCAGGACAGCATGAGAAGAGGGTTAGCACCTTTAACTTCCCTTCGCAGGCATTATCCTGATCAGGTCTGCGGGTATTATCTCAGCAATTCGCAACGGCGAATGCACCCCGGTTACATTTCGGGCAAAGATAGTATGATAAATGTTGACTATGCTGCTGTAACTTTTTTTTCGCCAATTCGTATAATTTAAAAACAGAATAATGAAGTGCTTTCTTTTTGCCCTATTTCTCCTGCCCCTGGGTGCTTTTGCTCAAAAAGTAATTAACGATCCACTCGTGCAGCTAAGGGATGTGCCGGCGTTTACCGGAATCCGTGCATCCGGCGGTATGGAAATTTTTCTTTCCCAGTCAGACAACAATGCAGTCGCTGTCAGCGCCATCGAAAGTCGTTTTAGGGACCGCATTATTACTGAAGTGAAAAGCGGGGTGCTGGTTATTTCTTATGATAATGATAGCGGGGAATGGTTGCGGGGCGATAAAAAACTCCGCGCCTATATTTCTTTCGCCAAACTGGAAAGCCTCGATATGTCCGGAGCATGTAACATAAACCTGGAAAATACACTTCGGTCCTCCTCGCTTTTACTGAGACTTTCCGGCGCTTGTGAAATCAAAGGCGATGTAGATATTACAGACCTGAGCCTCGATCTGAGCGGAGCTTCTGATGTAAAGATCAGCGGTAAGGTGCAGAATATGAAGCTGGAAAGCAGTGGTGCCAGTGATGTCAGGAATTATGACCTGGTAGTACAAAACTGCGTAGCTTCTATTTCGGGCGCTTCTGATGTAAAAATATCAATCGTAAATTCTGTGTCTGCTTCAGCAAGCGGTGCCAGTTCTTTAAAATTCCGGGGCAATCCTTCAAAGAGAAATGTCGCTACAAGTGGCGCCAGCTCAATATCGCAGCGCACCGATTAATTACTTCAATTGCTTTCGATCCTGAAATGATTTGCCCGGCGCAAAAGCTGCGGATTTTTCATGAAGGCAGCGTTCTTTTTTTGATTGACAAGGTGCAAAGCATCAGTAAAATTTGCTTGAGTTCAGGATCTTTTCAGCGAAAACGTTTCACGTTTTAACGCTTGAAAGCAGCGTTCCGGAATTAAACTCTATCGTTCAAGTAGCGTTTCGCGATTACTTTATTTCATTTCCTGTATCGGGGTAACCATTCATAATTATTTTTTGCCTTGGAAATTAATTTACTATTCATTAACAATGCTTACGAATAGATTTACCCCGTTTGTTCTTTTGATATAAAACTTGCAACCAAAAATCTTTAACCTGTAGACTGCTATGATAAAGGATAAAACCTTGAGAGTTTTATTTATTCCACTCCTGGGGGTTATAATTCCTTTTTTCTCTGGAATTATTTCCTACCAGCAATACACCCTGCTACAGCTTATCCTTATACATTTTTATTTTGTTTTCCTTTCGTTTTGTATCTGGGTTGGGGCAACATGGGTACACAAGAAGCTGCGCTTTCTTTTTAAAGGTATGGAGAATCCTATATCGAAGGTACTGTCTGTATCAGTGATAGGCGGGATTTTCGGGGCGGCTATTTCTGGTATTTTTTGTATTGCCTGGTATAAAATGTCTTCTGAAGTTTTTGATTGGTTGCCCGTCTCAAAGTGTATTGCTTTTTCATCTATGGCCGTAGTGTTATTCACGATGGTTTACGAGATCATTTTCCTTGGAAGACAACGGACCTTGTATTCAAAAATGGTTGACCAATTGGACTGGGAAAGATCCCGGGCAGAAATGTCTGTGTTTCGTAATGAACTTGATCCGCATTTCATGTTCAACTCTCTAAACACGCTTTCATATTTAATACTTCATGATGCACAAACTGCACATGCTTTCAATAGTAAACT
Organism: Chitinophagales bacterium; assembly: GCA_038213975.1. GTDB lineage: Bacteria > Bacteroidota > Bacteroidia > Chitinophagales > Chitinophagaceae > Ginsengibacter. The sequence continues at coordinate 1,377 of JBBQSI010000062.1, read as the reverse complement.
CGCTTCAGTATACAAATATTTTCTGCTGAATAAAGACCGCGAAATGATCACGCTGGAAGGCGAGCTCGAATTTATTGGAAATTATTTTTTCGTCCTGCAGGTGCGGCATGATAATAAAATTTCTTTTTCTAACGAGATAAATGAGCATGTCGGCACTATCATGGTTCCGCCGTATGCTTTACAAATACTTGTAGAGAATGCGATCAAACACAATGAGTTTTCCGAAACGGACCCGTTGAATATCCGGATGATGCTGAATGGGGAATACATCCTGGTGAAGAATAACAAGAAGCGGAAAATGTATGGCGTCACTTCCACCGGCATAGGACTGAAAAATCTCAGTAACCGTTATAAACTTGTTTGCAATAAAAATATACTGATAGAAGAATTCGAAAATGACTACGTCGTGAAACTACCTCTCATCAAATCAAAAATATAGCTATGTTAAACGCAATCTTAATCGAAGATGAAAAGGCAGCTATGGCCGAATTGGCATATATGCTGTCTGAAACTTCTGCTGAAGTAAATATTGTCAAAGAATTGCATTCCATCAAGGAAAGTTTAGCCTATCTGGAAGATAGCCAGGAAGCCGACCTGATATTCGCCGATGTACAATTAGGTGATGGTCTCTCCTTCGAAATATTCAAGCAGACTGGCGTAAAAACGCCTGTCGTGTTTACGACTGGCTATGATGAATTTGTGATGATGGCGTTTGAGAATAACGGTATAGACTACCTGCTAAAACCGGTTAGCAAGTCCGACCTGGATAAAGCAATTTCCAAGTTTCAAAGACTGAAGACACACTTTGCCGGCAACAGCATGGCCGTACCGATCGACAATCTGACAAAGTTTATTGATAGCCGTAAGAAAAACCGCTTATTGGTAAAAAGAGGTATGGAGAATATTGCTTTACGTCTTGAGGATATCACACTTTTGTATACCGAGAATAAAGTGGTATATGTGCTGGATAAATGTTGCAAAAAATATATGGCTGATAAGACGCTAACCGAGCTTGAACAGGAACTTGACCCACAGCAATTCTTTCGTGCAAACAGGCAGTACATTGTCAATATTGACTATATCAAGTGCTTCAAGCCATTCGAAAAAGTTAAGCTTTCTGTAGATCTTAGCATTCCGGAGATCAATCATAATATTACGATCAGCCAGGAAAATGCACCTGCCTTTCGTAAATGGATGTGCGAAGCGTAAACTCAATTTCCTTCAAATCTTTAGCAGCTCAATGCGGTTTTAATTGAGTCATTATTCTACGGCCAATTCAGTATTCTTTGCTTTAAGTATAACTGTTTGCGTTTAAATTTCTGCAGTAGGCATTCCACGCCGTATGTTGTATTCAAATTGAATTATCACTAAACGGAT
>JBBQSI010000061.1:0-11287 GCA_038213975.1 Chitinophagales bacterium | reverse complement strand
CCCTCCAACCATTCCCCGCCACTTAAGTCCTCCTCAGGTTTAGCAGCGATTACTGCCGGTATTTTAAACTGGCGGATAGTCGGGTAGTAGCCATTCTTTATTTCTTCTGTAGCATTTTTACTGCTCGCAACAGTCATTTCCATATTTGACTGGCCAGAGCAGATCCATATTTCTCCAAAAAGGATATTCTTGATAATTATTTTATTTTGTCCGCTTACTTCAAGAGTAAATGGCCCCCCGGCTGCTTCTGGTTTCATTTGTATTATCCACTTACCTTCTTTTGACGCCAGGGTTTGCTTTGACTGCGCATGTATTTTAACCATTATTTTTTCCCCAGGTGCCGCCCAACCCCAAATATTGATTGGTTTATCTCTTTGTAAGATCATATTGTCACTGAAGATTTTGGGCAACCGAATTTTTGCACTGCTTTTAAATATGAAAAGGCACAATGTGCCGAACAATAACAACTTTTTCATTTCTCAATTTTTAAGAAAAAACTATGAAAGAAAACCGCAAAAGCCTGGTGCGCTACGGTGGCCGGTTAGTCGGATTTGAAAGTGATTCCGCGGAAGTCGCTGCTGAAGGTTTTGCTTTTCAGGGTTTTTGACAGGAATGCCCGCAATGTATCTATCCCTGATTGACAGCCTCAAAATCCAGCTCAAGAAAATCTTCGACATTTGGTTTCCAAAAATTTTCTATGAAATCAATGTGATCAGGATGCTGATTGTAAAAATCAAACTCGGTTGAATTGTCAAATTCCATAAATATGCCAAGGGTAAAATTATTTTTAGTACTTATCTGCCGCAGCCATTCAAAATTCGAAACGCCAGGTATGGCTGCAAGTCTGGAGGCCGCGTTTAAAAATGCCCTTTCTTTTTCTGATCCACTTTCATGGCGGAGCTTAAAAACAACTGAGTGACGAATCATATTTCCTATACTATTCATTTCAATTTACTGCTTTCCAAGTTTAAGTCAGCCTGGTCAGCCTGGTCAGCCTGTTTTCAGATGTAATAATTTGATATTGAGTCTCTCTCATTTTTGAATCTTCTGCTTTGGAGTGGAAGATCGGAATCTGGAGTGCTTAAGCATTTTAATGACTAAGTTAGATTTTCTTTTACGTTGCGAGTAGAGGAGATTATCAAAAATTATCACATAATTGCTCTTTATAAGCACGTCAGCCAAATAGCCAGGCCTTAATTTTGCAAGACAATATAAAGCTTTAGAATCCTAAGATTCATTACAACGTTTAGAAACCATTTGACTTGAAATTTTCAATCTGCTAAAACAAAATTCCTAATATTTAATGCAACTGAATCTTCTCAAATTCTAATGTATAATCTGCACGGTGGTGCCGGATGCATTTCAAAAAAAAATATAATGAATTCCAGAATTACAACGACGGCCATCTGTTTTATGCTGGCTGGGTTTGCCTACATGCCACTTATTAAAGGCCAGGGGGCCGATACTTTGTGGTTGCAGAAGATCGATCTAACAAGATTCACCCAAGACTTTAATCTTGTTCCGAAAGCTTATTTAAAGCTTCAGAGTGATCCACTCTTTATCGGTGGTAGTAAATTTCACAATGGTTTGGCATCCCACAGTGAAGCACTGCTCAGAATTAAACTGGATGGAAAAGCACAAAAATTTTATTCCCTGACTGGTTTAGATGATTCATCGAATAAAAAATGCCGTACAGTTTTAAAGGCTTTCGCTGATGAGAAAGAGGTGTATAAAAGCCCCGTGATGAAGGCCGGTAAAAATCCGGTTTCAGTCGAGATAGATCTGAAAGGGGTAAAGAATTTTGAACTCGTACTCGATGACGACGGCACAGGGGTGTACAGCGACCAGGTGAATTTTGCAAATGCTTTTATCTCTTATTTGGAAGAGATGCCTGTAGTTTTCAATTTTAATTATATCAACAAGCGACATATTCTGACACCACCTGAGTCTCCCTACCCAAAGATAAATGGTGCCAGGGTTTTTGGCGTACGGCCAGGCCACCCTTTTTTGTATAGAATCCCTGCAAGCGGAAAAAGACCAATGACTTTTGCTGTTGAGAAGCTTCCGGCAGGTCTGTCTTTAGATTCAACTACGGGTATTATAACAGGAGATGTTCAAGATGCAGGAGAGTACCATGTCGTCTTTAAAGCGTTTAATGAATTAGGAAATGCCAGACGTGAATTTAAGATAGTGGTTGGAGAAAAAATTGCACTGACGCCGCCAATGGGATGGAATAGCTATAACCGGTTTGGCGACTCAATCGATCAGGCTACGGTGAAAATTGGTGTAGACGCCATGGTCAAATCCGGGCTTGTCAACTATGGGTGGAATTATATCAACATAGATGATAGCTGGTCTGTTAAGCCCGGATCGAAAGATTCTATGAGAATGGGTGAAGCAAGGGATGCCAATGGAATGATCAACACCAATAAAAAGTTTCCCGATTTCAATGCGCTCACTGATTATATACATGCTAACGGTTTTAAGGCCGGGCTTTATTCATCACCCGGAAAGCTAACGTGCACCGGTTATACGGCGTCATATCAATTTGAAGAAAAGGACGCACGACGGTGGGCTGACTGGGGATTTGATTATATCAAATATGATTACTGTCAGTATGGAGAAATAACTGGCAGTAAAAGTCTTGATGCACTTCAAAAGCCATACATTGTTATGCGCAATGCTTTGGATAAGATAGATAGGGACATTTTTTACAGTATTTCTCAATATGGCGCTGGGGACGTTTGGGAATGGGGAGAAAAAATTGGCGCTAATAGCTGGAGAACCACAGGTGATCTTATAGATACCTGGCAAAGTCTTTCCGAAACTGGATTTACCCAGGCGGGAATAGAAAAGTTTGCCGGACCGGGGCATTGGAATGATCCCGATATGTTGGTGGTTGGGCTGGTAGGTTGGGGAGAATGGCAATATCCGTCACGTTTGACTGCTGACGAACAATATACTCACATGTCTTTGTGGTCTTTACTTGCCGCGCCTTTGCTTATTGGTTGTGACGTTGCTGCAATGGATGATTTCACCAGAAATCTTTTTACCAATGATGAGGTAATCGCTATAAACCAGGATCCGCTTGGTAAACAGGCAAGCAGAATTTATAAGCAAGATGGGCTGGAGGTTTGGGCGAGGCAACTGGAAGACGGGACCCGGGCTGTAGGCTTATTTAATAGGAATGAAACCACGGAAACAGTTACAGCGACCTGGAGTGCACTTGGTTTGAAGGGGATGTATTCAGCACGCGACGTATGGCGGCAAAGAAATGAAGGAATATTTTCAAAAAGATTTACGGCCATAGTTCCGGCACATGGAGTAAAACTGGTAATTCTACAGAAAGACGAATAGACCCATTGGATAGGAATTACTCTCGTGTCAATTTCGATAGTGACGGAGCAAATTCCGGGGACAAATCACGTCCCGGTATCTGAATATAAATGAAAGTCTATTTGTTGACTAAAGGTAGAAAGTAATCCAGTAAACTATTTACTCAAATCCGAAAATTATGCTCACGAATGAGTATAACAAGAATATGAAATCCATTTGGAAAACTAACAAAGGCGATTATCTACAGGCAAAAAAATCTGATTAAGAAAAAATTAATAAGAATTGAGAAAACTAATACTCGTAATTGCAATTTTAGGTCTGGCCAAAGTTTCCAAATCTACAGATACGCTGAGATTGACTTCACCTTCAGGTAAAGTATTGCTTAAAGTTTGGATGCAGGGTCAATTATTCTATAACATTGAATACAATGATTCAACCTTGCTTTCAGGTGCTGCTGCGGACATCATCATAGATGAGCAACCGAGTTTTTCACACAATAATGCAATCAAATCTCACCGGGTAGAAAATGTCCGCAACACAATCATTTCGCCATTACCTGAAAAAAGAAAAAAGATAGCTGATAATTACGCTCAATTAACCATCAGGTTTAAAAAACCGTACACTGTTCATTTCAGGGTGTATGATGATGGCGTGGCGTACCGGTTTAACACAGCATTTAAAGACTCTATTACAGTTCAGAAAGAAATTGCCGAGTTTAATTTTTCAGGGGAGACTTCCACCTACTTTCCGGCGATAAAGAAAAAAGGTGATGCCGATATTTTCCACACCGGTTTTGAAGAGTTATATACTTTAAGACAGACAGACAGTATAATGGGTGGGGAACTCGGTTTTACTCCTATGCTTGTCCGCTCCAATTCAAGCATTAAAATTGCTATTTGCGAATCGGATTTGATAGACTATCCGGGTATGTTTTTAACTGGTACCGGCAAATCATCGTTGCACGCAAGTTTTGCCGGCTATCCGTTGGAGGAAAGACTAACCCAAAGTAGCAATCCACAAATGATTGTAACAAAGAGGGCCAATTTCATAGCCAGAACTGTTGGTAAAAGATCATTCCCCTGGCGGGTATTAATGATTTCATCAGAAGATAAATCCCTGCCTTCAAATGATCTCGTTTACCGTCTTGCTTCGCCTTCCAAAATTTCCGACGTATCCTGGATACAACCCGGAAAGGGCACTGATGAATGGATCATCAACATAAATCTTTTCAATGTGGATTTTCGCACGGGAATTAACACTGAATCGTACAAGTATTATATCGATTTTGCCAAAAGATTTGGGTTCACGCGTATCATGATGGATGCAGGCTGGAGTGATATTGATGACCTTTTTAAGATTAATCCGGATTTGGATATGGAGGAAATTTTGGCTTATGCCAAAGACAACGATATCAAAGTCAGTATGTGGACCCTTGCTCACACCTTGGGTAAACAACTGGACAGTGCGCTCAATAGATTTGATAAATGGGGTGTTGACTATATAATGACTGATTTTATAGACAGGGACGATCAGGTCGCCGTAAATTTTTATCAAAGAATTGCGCAAGCTTGCGCTGATCATCGTATGATGATCATGTTTCACGGTGCTAGTCCACAGAAGGGATTTAACAGAACCTACCCCAATAACGTCACCAGGGAAGCAGTGTTGGGTTCTGAATTCAACGTATGGAGTGATAATGTGACTCCAACCCACGATGTTACTTTACCATATACACGGATGTTGGCTGGCTCTTTCGATTATGAACCGGGAATCCTAAGCAATGCAAACAAGAAAAGTTTTCGAATTATAGGGGATGTGGTACAAAGCCAGGGAACAAGGTCTCATCAATTGGCAATGTTCGTAGTTTATGATTGCCCAATGCCACTCTTTGCTGGTAATCCGTCACAAGGCTACATGGAACCGGATTTTATGGAACTTCTGGGAAGTCTTCCCTCCACCTGGGATGAGACGATCATCCTGGATGGTTCAGTGGCAGAATATATTGTTACCTCAAGGCAAAAGAACGCTGATTGGTTCATCGCTGGCATGACTGACTGGTCAGAAAGAGACATTGAAATAGATTTTAAATTTCTGCAGGAAAATGCAAACTATAAAGCAACGATTTGCCGGGATGGGACTAATGCAGATCGATTTGCTTCAGATTATAAAATTGAAAAAAGGTTCTTCAAGAAAGGTGACCTTCAGAAGATTCACCTGGCTCCGGGTGGCGGTTTTTTGATGAAGTTAGAAATGATTGAAAAATAATTGCTGCAACATTTCAGTACCTGAATAATTACACATGTAAGCAGTAAGCTTTTGGAAGGCTAATGACTATTCATTGAATTGACCAGATACCGCCGTCTCATGGCAGAGATGAAATGTTGATCAAAGAAATAGTGGACGAAACAGCTAGGCTTAAGGGAGTAAAAGAGAGAGAAGGAGGTCCCGAGCGGATTCGAACCGCTGTGGAAGCTTTTGCAGAGCTCTGCCTAACCACTCGGCCACAGGACCTTTTTTGAAGCGCTCAAAAGTAATACATTTTTTTTTAGATCGGATTGCTTTCAAATCGCGAAATTCGTCGCGAATGCTTGATAAATTTGTACCCAGTTTGTCCTTTATTTCTCCAATCGGTAATCGCGATTTTCTATGCAGCCATTAGCCGCTTCCGAGCTTATTTTGAATGCCCGTGGTGCCATTTATCACCTCAACTTGTTGCCGGAAGAATTGGCTGATACCGTCATTACCGTTGGTGACCCGGAAAGGGTAGGCGGGGTGAGTAAATATTTTGATTCAGTAGAAATGAAGCAAAGCCACCGGGAGTTTGTGACACATACCGGCCTGCTCGCAGGAAAGCGGGTTTCAGTCGTAAGTACCGGTATTGGCACAGATAATATTGATATAGTGCTGAACGAGCTTGATGCACTCGTTAATATTGACCTGGAAAAACGGGCCCTGCGGCAGGAACTTCGTTCTCTGAATATTATACGAATAGGAACTACCGGTTCTCTCCAGGCAGATGTGCCAGTGGATTCATTTGTCGCCAGCACACATGCTATCGGTATCGACAACCTGATGAACTTTTATCGCCAGCAAAATAATGAAGAGGAAAAGCAAATATTGCATTCATTCATCACCCATACACAGTTGCACGGCCAATACAGTCAGCCATATATTGCCGGCGCTGCTATCTCGCTTAGCAAGTTGTTCATCGCTGGTTTTCATCATGGCGTCACTGTTACATGTCCGGGATTTTACGGTCCACAGGGGAGGGTTCTCCGGGCGGGGCTAAGCATTCCGCAATTGAATGACCGCCTGTCAGATTTTAAATTCGGCCATCATCGTATCATTAATTTTGAAATGGAGACTGCCGGCATCTATGGCCTGGGGAAATTGCTGCGCCACAATTGTATTTCGCTGAGCACGGTAGTGGCAAACCGCGTTAACAAAGATTTTAGCACTGACTCACAGTCAAGTATAGACGCCCTAATTAAAAAGGCATTGGGCATCATCTCAGAAAACTTATAAAATGCAGATCGGATTTAGCAAATTCCAGGGAACAGGAAACGATTTTGTGATGGTGGATAATCGCCAGGGCCTTTACAGCAACCTGACCCCCAAGCAAGTGAACCTGCTTTGCAACCGGCGGTTTGGTATCGGAGCCGATGGCCTTATTCTCCTCGGCGAAAAGGAGGGTTTCGACTTTGATATGAAATACTATAACGCCGATGGTAACGTGGGAAGCATGTGTGGCAATGGCGCCCGATGTACGCTTACATTTGCATCCACACTGGGCATTAAGAAAGGGAGTTACCACTTCAGTGCTGTTGATGGCGTACATGAAGGTGAAATCGATCTGAATGGAGACGTCCGCCTAAAAATGCAGGATGTAAAAAAAGTTACCTATTCTCTTAATCATTATCTGCTGAATACAGGCTCACCTCACTATATTAAGATTATAGCTGATGTAATGCACACCGACGTGGTGGGTGAAGGCCGTGCTATCCGAAACAGTAAGGAATTTCTCGCTGAAGGTGTCAACGTCAATTTCGTTCAGACCCTGGAAGATGATACGATTTACGTGCGTACCTACGAGCGTGGAGTAGAAGACGAGACGCTAAGTTGTGGCACAGGCGTTACGGCAGCAGCGCTGGTGTCTGCACATAATGACAAGGGTTTTAACCGGGTGGAAGTGAAGACTGCCGGTGGGCAATTGAGCGTGGAATACGATAAAGTAAGCGAAACCGAATTTGAAAATATTTGGTTGTGCGGCCCGGCGGAAATGGTTTACCAGGGGGAAATCACGATTGAATAATTTATATGTTTAACCTTCGGGTGTACGGAATCCTGATAAATGACCAGCGGCAAGTCCTGGTGAGTGATGAATATATCCGGGGGAAATATTACACCAAATTTCCGGGCGGAGGCCTGGATCCCGGTGAAGGACCAAGGGATTGCCTCAAAAGAGAGTTCATGGAGGAAATGAATCTCCCCGTCGAAACAGGCGACCATATCTATACTACTGACTTTTTCCAGGTAAGCGCTTTTAATCCTGACCACCAGATTATTTCCATCTATTATTATGCGCATCCGCTCAAAGAAATCAGTGTACCGCTGCGCAAAAAGGAGTTTGATTTTGATGAAGCCCAGCTGAGAATTTACGAGGAAAAAAATGAGATAGAGACTTTCCGGTTTGTTGACTGGGAAAAATTTTCATCTGCGTGCATTACCTTGCCTATTGACAAAATTGTCGCTGACCTGGTAAAAGAAAAATATCACCCAGGTTAGCCTGCCGCTGGAATATTTCGAAATTCTTCAGGCTCGCCCATAGCCGTTTTTTTCATTGCCGTCGCCACATCTTTCCCAACATATTTTGCAATCCTCCCTTCTATCAAGTAAATCACGGGCGTAAGAATTAACGCCAGCAGAAACTTGTAGGTATCATTCATGATGCCGACCGCCAGGATGAGCTGCCAGTGGAAAATGCCGCCAAAGGCTATGAACAATACTATATAACTGTCTATGAACTGTGACACCAGTGTTGAGCCCGTGGCCCTTAACCATAAATGCTTTTCGCCGGTCATTTTTTTGATCCGGTGAAATACCATTACGTCCACCACCTGGCTGACAAGAAATGCGACAAGACTACCGGCGATGATGCGCATGTTTTGCCCAAAGATGGCTTTGAAAGATGCCTGTATATTTTGGACACCCTGGTCTGAGCTGCTGTTTAGCCACATGTCTGCTGCCGGAATTCTTATAGCCAGGAAGTACATCAGGAACGCGTAGACGATAAGTACGACGGCCGTGAGAGAGATGCGTCTGACTGCCTTGGGGCCATAATACTCGTTGACGATATCAGTAATTACAAATTCCAGGGGCCAAAGTAAAACTCCACAGGTAAGTGTAAACGCTAAACCGCTTTGGCCAAAAAGGGTAAAATCCACGGGCTCAATCCCCAGCACTTTTTCAAGAGAAAACAGTTTGCCACCGATGGCTTCGGCAATCAGCGCATTGGCCACAAAGAAGGCAGAAATGGCAACAAACAATTTTGTCGGCCTGTCGCTGAGAATTTTGGTGATCATGCAGGATGATTTCTAAAAAAAATAATAAAAGATCTGGAAAATGAAAAACAGGAAGTTAACTAACACAAGGTTTTTCGGGAGCAATCTCTGTTTGCCTGCGATGATTGCGCCGGCGTAAACAAGGCACATCAGCAGGTTGATAATGATGGCGCTCACACCCAGTATGATGATCATGTTTTTGAAGTAGGAAACTGCCATCACTCCATTATTATTTTCAACAGATGGTTTGCCCGCCTGGTAGGTAGAGACGAAAGCAAATACTACAAAAGCGATATTGCAGACTACTGCCACCCGGGAAAAAAATGAAATGACTTTCATGGAGCCTGGCGATTATTTTATGCCAGCAAAATAATAGTATTTTGCCGGGGTAAGCTCATGTACTATGGCAAATGTTCTCACGCTGGTGCCCTATAAAATATTTCCGCCACGTTTCGGCGGCCAGAAGTCCATTGCCCAATTCAACGAATATCTTTCGGAATACCACAATTTATTTTGTGTTACAATAAAAGCAAATTCACCTTCGTCGGCATCGTACGAAATCTTTAATGTGCTTAGCGACAGCAAATGGCGATATGCGAACATTTTTAATTTCTTCCGTCTTCGCAAAATCCTTCGTCAGCAGGAGATAACGCATGTAATTTTGGAGCATCCGTATTTCGGTTGGCTTGGCTGGCTGGTGAAGAATTATTGCGGTGTGAAACTCATTATCCGCTCTCAAAATGTAGAGGCGGAAAGATTCCATTCATTGGGTAAATGGTGGTGGAAAGTTTTATTTATTTACGAACGGTTCATTCACCGTCAGGCGGATTATACATTCTGTATTACCAGAGAAGATTATCAATATTTTCTCACGAAGTATGGTCTTGCTAAAGATAAACTCGCAGTGATCACTTTTGGCATTGCCTGGAAATCTCTCCCGGCGATGGAAGAGGAGATTACTGCGAAAAATTTCCTGCGCGAGAAATTTCAACTCGGAAAAGACACAGTGATCTATTTATTTAATGGGGCTTTTAATTACCGGCCGAATGTAACTGCAGTTCGAAATATTTGCGACCAAATCATTCCTTTTATTGAACAAACGGATGTGCCTTACCAGGTGTTAATATGCGGGAAAGACTTACCGGGAGAACTCGAAAAGTTGATAGCACGAACGCCGGGATCTGTGGCCTACACGGGCTTTGTAGAAGACATTACCATTTACTTAAAAGGTGCAGATGTCTTCATCAACCCCATAACCGGTGGCGGCGGCATCAAAACAAAATTGGTAGAAGCCCTGGGCTTCAACAAAACGAGTGTCTCGACAATTAACGGTGGAATAGGCATCGATCCGTCCTGGTGCAATGGCAAACTTTTGTTGTCTGCCGACGATGACTGGAAAGATTTTGCTGATAAAATGATAGAGGCAAAAGACATCGTTACACCGGTTGGCCCGGAATATTATCAACATTTTTATTGGGACAATATCGCCCACAAGGCTGCCGATATTATTTCAACGCTATAGGAAAAAAGGAAGGCCGAAGTCTTCCTATTGCGGGCGATAATATAGCGTGAAAAACTCTCCGTTTACATCTTCATGATCTTTCCGCTGCCGGATACCTTGCTGGTAAGATTTTGGACCGGGCCGCGATACAATACATTTCCGCTGCCGCTGATCTTTGCTTCGATGCTATTGCTCGCATACACTTTTATATTTCCACTGCCGCTGATCTTCGCTTCCACATCTTTACTCTTAACAGTGCTGGCATCAATATTCCCACTGCCGCTGATTTTCGCGCTAAGCGAGTTGGTGTTGCCACTGTGCAGGTCTACATTTCCGCTGCCGGATACCGAAAGGTCAATGTCTCTAAAGGTCTGAAAATCCAAATTCATATTGCCCGAGCCGGAGAGCGATAGTTGCGTAGTGCCGTTATTCGTAAACGCACCGGCACCGGTCAGGTTTCCGCTACCGCTTTGCTGAATGGAATTAATTTCCGTCATGCTAACCACAACTGTCAGCTTTTTCCGGGACTGAAGATTTGCGAACTTCTTTGTGCGTACAATCAATTTGTTCCCTTCCACTTTTGTCTCAATATAAGGCAGGAGGTTTTCATCGGCCTCTACAGTAATATCATTGGAAGTACCATGTTGGATCACAATATCCATTGAGCCCTGGCTGGCCAGCGTTGAAAAGTTTTCTACCTGCCGCGTCTCTTTTTTTACGTTTCCATTTCCTTTGATTGTTTCCCATTTTTGGCAAAACCCCTGGTAACAGGTAAAGACAAGCAGGAAGGACAACATCTGTTTCATAAATAATTGTTTTAATTGTTTGGATGTAAGTGATACGCAGTCTCAGGGAAAAAGTTACTGGAAACTTTTTTTCAAAAAAAATC
>JBBQSI010000060.1:0-11294 GCA_038213975.1 Chitinophagales bacterium | reverse complement strand
GTTTCTCCTTCTGCAATTTTTCGCAGGATACGACGCATAATCTTACCACTCCTGGTCTTCGGCAGCCCATTGACAAACTGAATTTTATCAGGTTTCGCAATAGCACCTATCACCCTCGTTACAGTTTCCAGGATATCTTGTCTCGTTAGGGCAGGGTCATGTTCATCTTTTTCTGTGATTACATACGCATAAATTCCTTGGCCTTTGATAGCATGCGGATATCCGACAACTGCGCTTTCTATAACATTAGTGTGCATATTGATAGCATTTTCCACCTCGGCCGTCCCGATACGATGACCGCTCACATTCAACACGTCATCAACGCGGCCCGTAATCCGATAGTTTCCCTCGTCGTCTCTCAATGCGCCATCACCAGTAAAGTAGTAACCCGGGTAAGCATCAAAATATGTTTTCCGGCAGCGCTCGTGATCGCCCCACGTAGAGCGGAGCATGGAAGGCCATGGAAACTTGATACACAAATTTCCACTAGCGCTATTACCTGGTATTTCCTGCATTTTTTCGTCCATCAAAGCGGGTTGCACTCCCGGCAAAGGAAGAGTCGCAAAAGAGGGTTTTAATTTTGTAACACCTGCAATAGGGGATATTAAAATACCTCCTGTTTCTGTTTGCCACCAGGTATCTACAATCGGGCATTTTTCTTTACCAATGTTTTTGTGAAACCATTGCCAGGCTTCTTCATTTATAGGTTCACCAACGCTGCCGAGTACCCGAAGAGAACCCAGGTCTTTATCATTCACTTTGTCCAGCCCGTGCGCCATGAGTGCACGGATAGCGGTGGGTGCTGTATACAGGATATTAACCTTAAACTTGTCGGTGATCTCCCAGAACCGGCCCGCGTCCGGCCATGTCGGGATGCCTTCAAACATCAATGAAGTAGCACCGGCACTCAGCGGCCCATAAACTATATAGCTGTGCCCGGTTATCCAACCGATATCTGCAGTACAGAAAAACACTTCACCAGGCTGGTAGTTAAATACGTTTACAAATGTGTAAGTGGTGTAAATCATATATCCCGCCGTGCTATGCACCACGCCTTTCGGTTTACCGGTGGAACCGGAGGTATACAGAATAAAAAGCGGATCCTCGGCATCCATCTCTTCAGCAGGGCAGGGTGGATTCCCCTGCGTTTCTACTTTTTTGACTTCATCTTCCCACCAAACATCGCGGCCCTTTATCATGGAAGAAGCGGTACGTGTGCGGGTATACACAATTACTTTCTTCACTGAAGAGCATTGCACGAGTGCATCATCTATAACGGCTTTCAGTGGAATAACTTTCGTGCCACGGAAAGCGCCGTCGCAGGTGATAACGACATTACACTGCGCATCATTTATCCTGTCTGCTATTGATTGGGCAGAGAAGCCTCCAAAGACAACCGAATGAATGGCTCCTATGCGTGCACAGGCGAGGACAGCAATGGCGAGTTCAGGCACCATGCCCATGTAGATGCATATCCTGTCACCTTTTTTTACGCCATTATTCTTTAGTACGTTGGCAAAGGTGCAGACCTTGTTATGCAACTGGGTGTAAGTAAGAATTCGGTAATGTTCTTCCGGGTCATTCGGTTCCCAAATGATGGCAGGTACGTCGCCGGATTTTTCCAGGTGGCGGTCAAGACAATTTTCAGTGATATTCAGTTTAGCACCTTGAAACCATTTTACCTGCGGCGCATCTTCTGCTTTAAAATCCCAGGACAATACCTTGTCCCACTTTTTCCTCCAGTAAAATTCTTCGGCAATTTCTTCCCAAAACTTTTCCGGTTCTTTTACGCTCTTTTCATAAGCCTGGTGATATTGATCGAGAGTGCCAATCTGGAATGGATTTTTCATCGCTAAATGTTTTGCAATCGTTGAATAAAAAGGTGTACAAAAATAAATTTTTCTCTTACTGCTTCATAGCTTGATATATTGTCTCCTGTATTTTACCACGGATATTCATTTTCAAAAGCCTGGAACTATCGCCTCCATGGGAATTTACGCGGTTACTAAGAAACACAAAAACAATTTTTGATTTTGGGTCTGCCCATGCACATGTACCAGTGAATCCGGTGTGACCAAAAGTGAGGGGTGAGACAGATAGCGCCGGGTAAGCTTCTTTTCGTGTTGCATTGTTTTTCTCGGGTTTGTCGAATCCATAGCCGCGGCGGCTGATAGATGAATGATAGCCGGTAAATAATTTGACCGTACTTTCTTTGATATAACGGTGTCCCTTAAACGTTCCGCCATTCATCAGCATTTGCATGATAGCAGCAATACCCTGGGCGTCACTAAATAATCCTGCATGGCCGGATACGCCGCCAAACATAGCTGCTCCCGGATCGTGCACGTCACCTCGCAGGTGCTGCATGCGGAATTCTTGATCATTCTCTGTCGGGGCGATCAGGTTCAGTTCAATGGAATCCCGTGGAAGGAATGTAGTTGCCGGCAGATGCATTGGAGCATAGAAATTCTTTTTAGCATACTCGTCTAATGGAAGGCCAGATATAGCTTCCACCATCTTGCCCAGGAAAATAAAATCATTGTCACTATAGATATACTTATTCTGCGGGCCAACTTTGCTCGTAAGAATACGCTTATACAATGTATCCCTGTAATCATTGCGCAGGAAAAGATTTTCTGCAATACGAATACTAAATGAGTCTGCAGGGACAGTGGAATATATATCTGTGATCAGCGTCTTTGTTTCGGGATCAATTGTTTCGCGATAAAACGGAATGTAGGCTATCAAACCTGCCTGGTGCAATAATATGTTGCGGATCTTCAGCCCGGCTTTGTTGGTACCACGCACCCACGGTAGATAATCACCGAGCGTTTTGTCCAGGCTGACTTTACCTTCATCATACAGCTTCATGATAGATATGTTCGTCGCACAAATTTTTGTGACGGATGCCATATCAAAAACTGATTGGGTAGATACCGGCTCTGGTTCGCCAAAGTTGTAAGTTCCGTACGCCTTTTCATATGCGATCTTTCCGTCTTTTGCAACAAGCACCACGCAGCCCGGCATTGCACCTTTTTGAATACCGTCGTAGGCAATGCTGTCTATTGCCGCCAGTGTGGTAGCATTTAATCCTACATTTTCCGGTGCAGTTGTCGCCATTAGGTTTGTTGACGTGGGTATGCCGCTGCCGTATTGGAAGGCATCGCAGACGGTAACCGGGAGCTTACCACTGGCATTTATTTTTCCTAATAAAAAATCTGCTGCAGTTCGTTGCGTGATGGAATCATCTTCATAGCACGCCACCAGGTTTTTCGCGTTGCAAAAATTCGCCAACGCATAAGGATTGCCAAAATCAAACAAAACGGCATCATTGTTTTGCAACACAGCATCAATTAATTGGAAAGCGTGTTCCGTGATGCCAAAATTATTTGAAGGATAACGGTTGTAGTTATGTAACCCGATGACTACTGTTTTGTATTTCTCTTTTATTAGGGCAATTGTCGAGAGCACCCTCGATCCGTCTTCAGTATAGTCAAAGAAAAACGCATCTGCATTCGCATCTTCTTTCAGGCGCTTTGAAAAAGTATTGTCTTCGGTCACCCCAATGCCGAGATAGACGATATCTTTTTTCTCCTCGTTTTTTTCCAGCGGAAAAAATTTTACATCGGTTTTCTTCAAAACAGTGATTGCATTTTCCGCAACTTCACGGCGCATTTCATTTATGCCTTTATTCAAGTCACTGGTGAGATTTTCCGTGTTTATCTTTTTTGCCGTTGCGGAACCATATAAATATTTATAGGTTAAAACCTTCCTGCATTTTGCATAGATATCTTCCCACGTGAGCTTTCCTGCTGTGATGGCATCTTTAATTTTTGCCAGCGAATTGGGTACGTCGGCCGGAAGACAAAGAATATCATTGCCCGCGATAAGTGACTGCGCAGCTATTTCCCCGCCGGGAAAATATTTTGCAACACCCTGCATGTCGAGGGCATCGGTAAAGGTGAGACCTTCGTAACCCAACTGGTTTCTAAGCAAACCGGTGACATTCTTTTTTGAAATGGAGGTAGCAGTGTTTGCCGTGGTATCAATGGCAGGAATGTAGAGATGTGCAATCATTACACTACCTGCTCCGGCCTGGAACATCTGTTCGAAAGGATAGAGCTCCAGCGAATCCAGTTGCGCAACAGTTTTAGTGATCACCGGCAGGTCGCGATGTGAATCTACGGCCACATCACCATGACCTGGAAAGTGTTTTGCGCAGGCAAGAACACCGGCATCCTGTAATCCTTTCATGTAGGCGACACCGTAGCGGGCAACTTTATATTTATCTTCTCCAAAAGACCGGTCGTTGATTACCGGGTTTTGCGGGTTATTATTGATGTCAACCACCGGTGCAAAATTTACCTGGATACCCATTCTCTTACACTGTTTTCCAACCAGTCGCCCATATCTGTATATAATATCCGGATTCTGCACAGCACCGAGCATCATTTGACGGTTCAGCATTTCAACACTGTCCATACGCATGCCCAGTCCGGTTTCTCCATCAATGCAAACCATTAATGGCGTCTTCGACATGGCCTGGAATTCATTCAAAAGTTTTGCCTGTTCGTAGGGATTCCCCTGGAATAACACGATACCCCCAATGTTATATTTCCTGATGGCTTCCCGGATGGCCGAATCGTGAATCACATAACCGGTAGGCTTATACTCACTTTCCCGCAATACCATTAACTGCGTAATGCGCTCATCATCCGAGAGCGTTTTAAAAACGCTGTCAGCCCATTCGTGGGCAGCGTCTGTATTTGGAATTTGAGCTTTTACTGAATTAAAAATGATTGTAACTAGAAGAAAAGGGAGGAGCAATCTGATCATTCACGGCGTGGTTTAGGGATCACAAGTTAAACAATACCGTTTTAAAAGAATGTTGCAATCATCTTATAATCATCACATCTATGCCAACGTTTGCCTGGCCTGATGCCGTTACAGAAAGACTTTAGCCCGCCATGTATATTGGTTAAATTTGCAAATTAAAATTACCGCAGTACCGTGCCGGACATTATTAGTTTATTACCTGAAAACATTGCAAACCAGATAGCAGCCGGTGAGGTGATTCAGCGCCCTGCCAGTGCTGTGAAAGAGCTGCTGGAAAATGCCGTGGATGCTGGCGCCACAGAAATTAAGTTATACGTAAATGACGCAGGCAAAGCCCTTGTGCAGGTGACTGACAACGGTGCTGGAATGTCTGAAACAGATGCCCGCATGGCCTTTGAGCGGCATGCTACCTCTAAGATTAAAACAATTGAGGACCTTTTCCATATACGAACAATGGGCTTTCGCGGTGAAGCGCTTGCGAGTATTGCCGGTGTAGCCCAGGTAGAATTGAAAACAAGAAAGGCCGGTGAATCGATTGGCACATGCATCGATATTGAAAACAGTATCGTGATCTCGCAGGAGCCGGTGGCAACGCAGGAAGGCACTACCATCTCCATGAAAAATCTTTTCTTCAATGTGCCTGCCCGAAGAAATTTCCTGAAAAGCAATACTTCGGAGCTTCGGCATATTGTGGATGAATTCATCCGGGTGTCACTGGGTTTTCCCTCAATATTTTTTTCGCTGACATCTAACGGGCAGGAAATTTTTCACCTCGAGAAAGGAAGCCTGAAGCAAAGGATCATCCAGGTATTGGGAAACAATTACAATGCGAAGCTGGTAAGTGTGAAGGAAGACACGGACTATATGACCATTTATGGCTTTGTTGGTAAGCCGGAAACGGCTAAGCGTACTCGTGGTGACCAATATTTTTTTGTAAATAACAGGTTCATCAAGAGTGCCTACCTCAATCATGCTGTGATGAACGCATTCAGCGAACTGATTCCTAAAGACAGTTTTCCGCTGTATGTATTGTTCATTGACCTGGATCCTTCGCACCTTGATATCAACGTGCATCCAACAAAGCAGGAGATCAAGTTTGAGGATGAAAAAATCATTTATGCTTTTGTGCAGTCTGCTGTTAAGCATGCACTCGCTCAATACAGCATCACTCCAACGTTGGATTTTGAGCTCGACCCTTCCATACAGCAAACAGAAGCCGTGAGCAAACCATTTACGCAAAATCATCAACTCAATGCCACCGGATCAGAACTCTACAAAACTTTTACACAGAAAAACCAGGCTCACTTCATTGAAAGGCGCAGTAACCTGGAGCCCTGGACAGCACGACCGGAAAAAACAGGAGGGATAGCTACAAAGGATTTTTCCCCAGATGAGCTGCCGGCAAACGACTTTGAGAAATTGTCGCACCCACCTGAAAAAAATAAGGTGCCGGCGATCACTTCGCTCTTACAGGTTCACGACTCTTTTATCAATTTTGAGAATAGAAATGGATTCATTGCGATCCATCAGCAAAATGCGCATGAGAGAATTTTGTATGAAAAATTTTCGAAAGCCCTGAAGGGAAAACCGGTTCCGATTCAACGAAGCCTTTTTCCGATAAGCCTGCAACTAACACCCGCCGATGCCGTTCTCATGCAAGACCTGCTGCCTGATTTGTACCTGCTCGGCTACCAGGTGGAGCCTTTTGGACAGCATGCGTTTGTAATACAAGGCTCACCAGCGAATGTACCAGAAGGAAATGAAAAGGCTCAATTGGAAAATATGCTCGAGCAATTCAAGCATTTTACTATAGAAGTATCTTTTTCCAAAAGAGAAAAACTACTGCGGTCAATGGCCTGGCAACAGGCAGTAAAAGCAGGAACGCCATTATCTAAAGAAGAAAGTCACAACCTGCTGGAAGACTTATTTGCCTGCACCATTTCCAATTCTACGCCCAACGGCAAACCCATTTACCTTGAATTTAAAAAGGAGGAACTGAACAAAATGTTCGGCCGCTAAAACGCTTCCCGCTCCTGCGCACGCAGCCATCGCTCCGGGATTTCATTGTTACTTGCATGCACGTAATCATTGTAGCTACAGGCAATTAATTTTTTATCCGGCAACTGCATCCACCACCTCCCGGTTTTTTTACTTTGCAAAAAGACGGTATCAATTTCTGCAAACACTGTGTGAAATTCATTGAAGTTTTGACGGTCCTGCAACGCCGCTTCCTGCTTGCTCCGGCTTTTACCATCGATGAAATACCAGATCATCTGTGCAATTTGCATTGCAGTCAGATCCTGCCGATCATCGGCTGCATTGAAGCCGAAGATTCCGGCAACCGACAAGGCAGGACTGAGACCGGCATAACGGGAAAGGCTACATGCTTCCTCCCCGGTAAGGCCATTCGGACTCAGACCAACACCTGGTGCATCACTGTGGCGAATAGCTGAAATATCAAAACTGAAGATGTCAGAATTCCTGATCACAGGCTCCATCTCTTCCAGCTGATCTTTTACTACTCCTACGCGAAAGCAATCAAATCGTAGCTTATCCATGGTCTCCAGCATACGCGGATGCACCAGGTAACTTTGGAAAGCGATGTGGTTATAATGCTTCACATAGTTAGGCTCGCTGGTAAGCATCTCCATCAGAAAGTTCTCCGCTTTCAGGGAAGATTCACCGATCATATCAATCCTGGCATCGGCCACAGTTACCTCCACCAATTTTTTCATCTCCCTGAAGGCTGTATAAATTCCATGTGTGAGATCGTGCGATCCGCCGAGCAGGATGACAGTTTTGCCAAGTTTCACCAGTTCAGTTACCACCATACGAATAGCGGCGTAGCTGTCCGCCAGGGAAGAACCGATATCGATGTTGCCGAGATCGGAAATCGCAACATCTTCATGCCAGTTAAATAATTTGTACAATTGTTTGCGAACATGATCCGCCGAATTCAAGATAGGCTGGTAAGCCACGCCCCTGTGCTCGTTCATCCCAACAATGACAATGTCAGCATTGGAAATGTCAGGAAAATGATGTTCAAAGATTTGTATTTTATTGCCGAACTGCATGTCGTGGTAGGGCGTATCATCATTCAGGTATGCAGGATTAATCGCAGTGAAATATTCATGCAGATCGTTCATTCCGTTTTTTGTGGACAAACCTAATAGATAACAATGAAACCATAAGCAGCGATCTTGGGCGAGGATGAATGAAATGATCTGTGTGACTTAATTTTGCGCCATGGAAAATCTGAAGGAGCTTATTGAACAAAACCGCAAAGAGATAGAGGCATATCCCGCGGGTGCAAATGGTGAGGCGGAAAGTTTCAGAATAAAATTTCTCGGCAGCAAGGGTGTCATCAAATCTTTAATGGCGGAAATGAGAAATGTAGTGCCGGAAGAAAGGCGTGAAATGGGCCAGGTGCTAAACGATCTCAAGCTTGCTGCAGAATCGAAATATGAAGAGATAAAGCAAGCTTCTCCCGCAAAAAAGAAGACCATTGATCAACAAATAGATCTTTCCCTCCCAGGCATCAACTTACCGGTAGGTACCAGGCACCCCATCAG
This sequence comes from Chitinophagales bacterium, assembly GCA_038213975.1. GTDB lineage: Bacteria > Bacteroidota > Bacteroidia > Chitinophagales > Chitinophagaceae > Ginsengibacter. The sequence continues at coordinate 2,886 of JBBQSI010000060.1, read as the reverse complement.
CCTCGTAAGGGATAAGATCGTTTCCATTTTTGAAAAGATTGGCTTTACCGTTGCTGAAGGGCCGGAGATAGAGGATGACTGGCATAATTTTACCGCCCTTAATTTACCCGACGATCATCCGGCGCGGGACATGCAGGACACCTTTTACATCTCCAAAGATCCTGACTGGATGCTGCGTACGCACACGAGCAACGTGCAGATCCGGGAAATGCAAAAAGGGATTTTGCCACTGCGCATAATTTGTCCCGGGCGTGTTTACCGCAATGAAACCATCAGTGCGAGAGCACATTGTTTTTTTCACCAGGTAGAAGGGCTTTATGTAGCCGAAAGCGTTTCGTTTGCCGACCTTAAGCAAACGCTGTATTTCTTTGTAAAAGAAATGTTTGGAGAAAGTGTAAAGATTCGCTTTCGCCCCTCCTACTTCCCTTTCACCGAGCCAAGTGCGGAGATGGATATTTCCTGTCTTATCTGTGGCGGCGAAGGCTGCAGTGTTTGCAAGCATACCGGCTGGGTGGAAATTTTAGGCTGTGGCATGGTACATCCCAACGTGCTTACGAACTGTAATATCGATCCGGAAAAATATACGGGCTATGCATTTGGAATGGGTATTGAGCGCATTACAATGTTGAAGTACCAGATCAGGGATCTCCGTCTTTTCAGTGAAAATGATTTGCGTTTCCTAAAGCAATTTATTGCGGCCACCTAACAATCATCAATACATGATCATCACAATTTGTATTTGCGGAGCGGGCACAATGGGCAACGGCATTGCGCAGATTGTAGCCCAGGCCGGTTACAAAACAATATTGTACGACATTGAAACTGCGGCACTCGAATCAGCACGAGCCCAAATATTTACCAACCTGGAGTACCTCTTAAAAAAAGAAAAGATCAATGAAGCGCAACGTGATGAGATCATGGAAAGGATCAAATTTACCAACAACCTGCGTGACTGTTTCGCCCAGGTGATCATTGAAGCTATCGTCGAAAAAGAGGCGGCAAAAATTGAACTCTTCCAGGCATTGGCTGAGTTCAATAATGAAGACACCATTTTTGCATCCAACACATCATCCATTTCAATTTCTGCGATCCAACAACCTATCAGTTTCCCCGAGCGTGTCGTCGGTATGCATTTTTTCAATCCGCCCTACATCATGAAACTGGTGGAAGTAGTAAAGGGAAAAATATTTAATGAGGAGATCATCAGGGCGGTGATGGCCGTTTGTGAAAAGCTGGGGAAAAAAGCGGTGCTGTGTACGGACTTTCCCGGCTTTATTGTGAACAGGGTCGCCCGGCACTATTACCTGGAATCGCTTAAAATGGCCGAAGAAGGTATCGCATCATTTGAAGACATCGATCGCATATTGGAAGAAACAGGATTTAAAATGGGCCCTTTCCGCTTGATGGATCTCATTGGGATGGATGTGAATCTTGCCGTATCTGAAAGAATGTACGAGGCATTCGATAAAGCTGACCGTTTCCTGCCATCCCAAATTCAAAAAGAAAAAGTACAAAAAGGAGAACTCGGAAAGAAAACGGGCAAAGGCTTTTATACCTACTCATAAAATTTTCCTGACGAATAAATCTCGATAAAATAAGTTCGCATATTGTCCACATCAACTTCACCGGTGTTTAAAAGATTTTTGGTTACCGGTGCTGCCGGTTTGCTTGGAAGAGAACTTACCGCCCAACTTTTAAAGGAAGGGCATGAGGTTATTGCTTTAAAACACAATGCGGCTGTTGACATCAATCACCCGGCCCTGAAGGTGATCCCCTGCGACATCCTTGATATCACCTGCCTGGAGGACTGCCTGCAGGAGGTAGATGCCGTTTTTCATTGTGCTGCACTTGTGTCCTTTCAACAAGGTAGTCGGGATTCACTTTTTAAAATAAATATAGACGGCACGGCGAATGTGGTAAATGCATGCCTGGTGGCGGGCGTAAAAAAATTGGTACATACAAGTTCAGTTTCTGCGCTTGGGCGTACCAGGCCCGGCGTTAGTGTGAATGAAAGTATGCACTGGACAGATGAAACAAGTAACAGCGTTTATGGCAAGTCAAAATACTTTGGCGAAATGGAGGTTTGGCGAGGAATGGGTGAAGGATTGCCAGTGGCAGTGGTGTGCCCGTCGCATATTCTTGGAGGTAATAATTGGGATGATGGTTCTTCTGCTATTTTTAAATCGGCCTGGAATGAATTCCCCTGGTACGCCCCCGGGGGTGGCGGCTTTGTGGATGTGCGGGATGTTGCACGGGCAATGATCGTGTTGATGAAAAGTGATATTGAAGGAGAAAAATTTATTCTGAATGCAGAGAACCTGGGTTATAGATATGTGTTTGACACAATTGCTCAATGTTTTAACAAAAAGAAACCAACAAAAAAAGTATCCCCTTTCCTCGCTGAAATAGTTTGGCGGATGGAACAATTGAAAGCAACATTCTCCGGCGGTAAATCGTTGCTTACAAAAGAAACTGCACGCACAGCAATGACGACGGTGCAATACGACAACTCGAAATTTTTAGAAACTTTTCCTTCATTTCAATACACACCTATTGGTGAATCGATTCGCTTTACGTGCAACGCAATGAAAGAAAACTACCGACTTAAATAAAATCTCCCGGATTATGAATATTCTCAACGGAAAGGAAAAATTGACCGAATTTTCAACAGCAGCATACAGGGTAATTGCATGTACTATCCTCGCAGCATTTATGATGGTTGCAAACGCCAGCGGCCAGGCTGCCTACTTCCTGGTAAAGGGCCGCGTAACAGACAAAACAACCGGCTCGCCATTGCAAAGCGCTTCGGTTTTTGCGCAAAACACCACATTTGGTGTGTTGACTGATGCGGATGGTAATTTCAGTATGCGCCTGCCAGGTGGCGGT
>JBBQSI010000059.1:0-11435 GCA_038213975.1 Chitinophagales bacterium | reverse complement strand
GTTTACACCGGATGAAGAAGTAGGCAAAGGAACCTCCAGGTTAGACATGAAGAAATTAGGTGCCGACTTTGGTTACACCCTGGATGGTGGCGAATCTGGCTCTTTGGAAGATGAAACCTTTAGCGCGGATGGCGTGGTTCTCACCATCTATGGCGTGATTGCACACCCGGGCTATGCAAAAAACAAATTGGTGAATGCGATAAAGGTTGCCGGGGAAATTTTGAATGCACTTCCGAAACATGAATGGGCACCTGAGGCTACAGAAAAAAAAGAAGGCTTTATACACCCGGTGAGGATTGAAGGAATTGCGGAAGAAGCTACCATTGAATTCATCATTCGTGATTTTGAGGATGAAAATCTTACAGCATTTGAGGAAAGGCTACGCGGAATCGCGGAGGAAGTGGTAGATCACTACCGCGGCACATCCATGAAGTTTGAGGTGAAGGAACAATACAGGAATATGAAGAAGATACTGGACGAAAATCCACAGGTAGCAGACTATGCGAAGGAAGCCATTGAACGTACCGGCCTCGACGTAAAGATGGAAAGCATTCGTGGAGGCACAGACGGTAGCCGTCTCAGTTATATGGGGCTCCCCTGCCCTAATTTATTCACCGGCATGCAAGGCATTCATTCTAAATTGGAATGGATTGGAGTAAATGACATGATAAAGGCTGCTGAAACAGTGGTACACTTAAGCATGATCTGGGAAGAAAACAGCTAAGTACGCGAAGCATGGCAAACGCAATGCGCATGCATGTTTTAACATTTTAATTAAAGTTTTCCACCCAATTTTGGTGCATCCTGATTTTTTTTCAATTACTTTTTCAATCTCATCAAACAGCCTCTTAATGGATCTATTTTTTCTGCAAGCTGACAGTACAATTACCGCTACGTCTGCTCCGCAGGCGCAGAATTTATGGGAAGTATTGGTCAGCGGTGGCGTAATAATGATTCCACTGGCCATCCTTTTTGTTGGCGCAGTTTTTTTCTTTTTCGAAAGGTTGATCGCTATCAATAAGGCCTCACGCACGGGTGAAAATTTTATGCGTATTATCCGCGATCATATCGTTACCGGCAATGTTGCAGCAGCCCGCTCATTTAGTAAAAATAATAGCAGCCCAGTTGCCCGCATCATTGATAAGGGTATACAACGCATTGGAAAGCCGATGGATGCAATCGAGAAGAGTATGGAGAATGTTGGCGTACTCGAATTATACAAGCTGGAGAAAAACTTATCCATCATTTCGATCGTTGCCAGGATTGCACCGCTGTTCGGATTTTTAGGAACAATTATCGGCATGCTTGCCCTCTTCAAGGGCATCGCGGCGAGCACTGAATACACGCCAAATACCATCGCCGATGGTATATATATTAAAATGATCACTTCCGCGACAGGCCTTATCATTGGTATCCTGGCCTACATAGGATACAGCTACCTGACTGCGCAGATCAACCGGATAGAGAATAAAATGGAGATTGCGACTGCAGAGTTTACCGATATTTTGCAGGAACCTACTCACTAAGCCATCACGAAAGAAATTAATGTCAATAAGAAAAAGATATAAAACAGAAGAGGCAGAGTTAGATACTGGGCCACTGAATGACATCTTGTTTATCCTGCTGTTTTTCTTCCTGATCATCTCCACGCTTGCCAACCCGAATGTGATAAAAATGAATAATCCGCGGGCAACGAGCGAAGCAAAAGCCAAGCAGAGTGTAGTTGTAAGTATCGATAAAAACCGGGAAATATTTCTCGGCCAGCAGAGAATTCCTTTTGATTCACTGGAATCCATTCTGCAACGACGCCTCCCTATAGCGGATAGTATTAATAAACCTGCAGTGGTAATCAATGCAGACTCACTTGTGAGCTGGGGGGATATTGTACGTGTAATGCAGGTTGCAAAACGCCTTGGTGCTACCACATCAGCATCTGTAAGCGCAATTAAATAAGCTTTTAAATTATTATTTATTACTGCCAGGGAAGCCTGTTATTTTTTTAACTTCAGTACTTTCTATAATACGAAAATAAAACACATGAGAATCTCCTGCCTTTTGGCTTTTACCCTCATTTTTTTCCTGCAAATTTCCCAGGCACAGACAAACACTCCTTCCAACATATTTCTGAAAACCATTGGCAATGGCCTGGAAGTGATGGTGCTGGAGGATCACAGCGTACCTCTTGTGACAATTGAGATTGCCGTTAAAAACGGCTCCTATACAGAGGCGCCGGAGTATAATGGCCTGAGCCACCTCTACGAGCACATGTTTTTTAAAGCCAACAAAACTTATCCCAGCCAGGAGGCTTTTATGGACCAGGTGAAAGCATTGGGAATTGTTTATAATGGAACAACGAGTACGGAATTGGTGAACTACTATTTCACCCTTCCTTCTTTCAACCTGACCGAAGGACTCAAATTTATGAGTGCCGCTATCCAGGATCCGCTGTTTGATACCACCGAGATGAGAAAAGAAAATGTGGTGGTCGACGGTGAATTTCAGCGGCAGGAATCCAGCCCTTTTTTTGCACTACGGGACACCATGAATCATGCCCTTTGGGGAGATTTGTATAGCCGAAAAAATGGGATTGGCAATCATGATATTATTCTCGGCGCTACCCCCGCTAAGATGGATACCATAAAAAATAGATTCTACTGGCCGGATAATTCTTTACTGTCTGTGACCGGCGATGTGAAACACGAAGCTGTTTTTAAAGAAGTCGCGGACATTATGGGTAGATGGAAACCTGCGGGCTTTAATCCTTTTGATAAATACAAAGTGCCTGAATTCGAGCCGCTAATTTCTTCAACTTTTAAGATTGTGGTCTCTGAAAATGCAAGAATTCCTTTCTGCACTTTTTCGTGGCACGGCCCGGACACACGAAATGATGTAAAAAATACTTACGTCGCAGACGTGTTCTCCTATATTTTAAGTCAAAACAGCAGCAAGCTCAGTAAAGCGCTGGTGGATTCTGGCCTTGCGCTTCAGGTAGGCCTTAGCTATTTTACTCAAAAATATGTCGGGCCTATTTCGCTGAGTGTGGTTCCTAATCAGGCGAAAGTAAAGGAATGCCTGGCCGAAGCGCTGAGGCAAGTATCCATGTTTGCAGATGATGATTATTTTACGGATGACCAATTGGCAACTGCAAAACAACAACTCGAGATAGGTGACATCCGGAGCAAAGAGATCACTACAAATTATGTGCATACACTTTCCTTTTGGTGGGCCTCCGCCTCTCTTGATTATTATTTTAATTACCTGAACAACCTGAGAAAAGTTTCGCGGAGTGACATCCAGGACTACGTAAAAAAATACATAATCGGTAAGCCATTTGTAGCAGGTTTACTGGTAAGCCCTCCAATGCAGGAACAAATGCATCCTGAGACATTCTTTAATTCCACCCTGATAAAATAAGTCGCCGACATGAAAAAGATCATAGTTGTATCGATAATAACATCCTTAATTTATTTCCCCTCCCTATCGCAGGAAAAGGCCATTAAGTTTTCTGTAGATGGGATTGACGTGATCATGAAACCGACATCGAAGGATATCATCAACGTAAGCGTATTCTATCGCGGAGGTGTTGCTGCCTATCCGAAAATCGAAGCTGGAATCGGTAACCTGGCACTGGCAGGCGCATCAGAATGCGGTACAAAAAATTATACGAAAGATGAGTTCAAGGACAAGGAAGATAAATATGGAATCTCGATCGGTGGCTCGGAGACGCATGATTATGGCACAATCAGTCTCAACTGCATCAAACAATATTTCGATGAAGGCTGGAGTTTGCTCGAAGCAGCCGTAATGTCGCCAGTTTATGATGCGAAGGAATTCAAGCTGCTAAAGCAGAAAGTAGTTTCCGGAATAAAGAATAACGAGGCGGATCCCGATGGAAAAATTAATGACATGGCGGTAGAAAATACTTTTAAAGGCACTGCATACGCCACTAATCCAACGGGAGACACGGCCTCTGTCTCAAACCTGAACGCTGAAGCCGTGAAGAATTATTACTACAACCAGCTATTGAACAAAGGCCGCATGTTTGTCGTAGTTGTCGGTAATCTTTCAAAAGACGAAGTGACATCCCGTATCCGAAAATCCTTTTCCAAAATACCTTCAGGAAAATTTACGTCACCGTCTTACAAAACTCCGGTACTTTCAAAAAACACATTCAACGTGGAATCACGGAAGCTCGCAACGACTTATATCGTTGGCATCTTCAACGCCCCGAAATACACTTCCGGTGAGTTTGTAGCAAACCGCCTGGCGATGGCAACTTTCAGTGACAACCTTTTTAAGGAGATCAGAACTAACCGGAACCTTTCTTACGCGCCATATGCATACAATCCAAGTTATCAAATGCCGTACAATCTGATGTATGTAAGTACAACCAATCCCCAGGCAGCTGCGGAGGTAATGGTGGATGAAATCAAGCGACTTAAAACACAGGGATTTTCGCAAAAAGAATTTACAAATAGTCGTAATCTTTTTATTACAATAAATTACATGAAGGAGCAAAGCGCGGGAGCCATTGCCTCTGCGCTTGGTGTTGCGGAGGTAATGGGTGACTGGAAGATGGCGGATGAGTTTGTAGAAAAAGCTCAAAACACTACACCGGCAGAAATGACTGCTGTTTTCAAAAAGTATGTAGATGGTATTAGCTGGAACTATTTGGGCGATGCGGCCAAAGCCGATGAAGCAAAGGCTGCTTTCGAAATGCCGACTAAATAATCAGGAAACCGGCTCACACAGATGAATGGTCTTTGTTGATTCTGTGCTGAACTGGATCTTACTCACTTTCGAACCGGCATCATAATACAGAATGATGATGCCATAGGCAGTCTGAAAGGCGTCCCACTTCACATCTTTGATCATCGGATGCCCAAGATAATTGAACAGTTTATCCCTCTCCGTTCCCATCAGCGGCAAACTCATCGTTCCCTTAAAATTCGGACCGATCTCAATATAATTACGCGTAGTATAAAATTTCACGTCCCTGTCATCATAGAAAACTCCGCCACCGCACTCTGCAGTTGTATCTTCTTCTGCAAAACTTGTGAAGCAAGGCAGGTTCAACTTTATTTGACCTACAGTTGATCCGGGCGTTAATGTATTGTTGATGACTCCATCCAATATATCAATATCTATCTCGGGGCATTTAAGTGTTGTTTTTAATTGCGCAGAAGATGCGGCTACCATAAAAAAAGCAGCCATGGAAAGAAACAAAGTTTTCATATTAATTAATCGTATTTGGTATTTTAGACAGGTTGACGAAAGGAGCAAATTTACTTCAATACAAACTGTTAGATGCAATTACAGCCGAAATGGTTGTTAATGATGGATGGCGAAACGGTCTTTTCCAAACAAATCTTTTTTAATAACCGGAGAGAAATTCAGTCCGATCAATAATTCTTTTACAGGCGTTCCAAAGTTTTCGTGAATCTCCAGGAACATTCCGCCATTGTGAGCAAGATGTTTTTTCGAAAAGAGTGCTATTTTCTGGTAAAACAAGAGCGGATTTCCGGCGTCTACAAAAAGCGACAGGCCGGGCTCGTGCGCTGACACATTTTTTGCCAATGACTGCTTCTCTGACAAGGGGATGTATGGAGGATTGCTGACGATGATATCAAACTTTCGCAGTTGGCTCCATGAGTTTTCATCAAGAATATCAAAATAGCGGAACATGATTTTAACATCGTGATCCAAAGCATTCTTCGACGCTATCTCCAATGCTTGCCGGCTGACATCGATTGCTACACAAGAAATCTGCGGTGCTTCGAGTTGTAAAGAAATCGGGATGCAACCGCTACCCGTACCGATGTCAAGCACACGTAGGTTTCTTAGCGGATTTTTTTTTATAAATTCAAGGATGAATTGTACAAGTTCCTCCGTTTCCGGCCGGGGAATAAGAACTCCTTCAGCTACAAAGAATTTCCTCTTGTAAAACCATGCTTCGTGCAGAATATACTGAACAGGTTTATAGGTTAATACCTGTTTTCGATAATCTTCGAGTTTCGCTTCCAGGTCAGGCTGCAAAGGAGCGATATTGCCCCGAAGTTTCCAGGGCTTTTGGTCTAAGGCGTTTTCCATCAGCCATCCGCTGATATTTTCAGCCTCTCTCTGGTCGTAAACCTTAGAAATAGTTTGTGTGAGGAAACTATAGTACTCTCCTATCTGCATTCCCGCAAACTTAATTATTTTGTGTTCCTCCCTGTTACAATGATTCCAGAAGAACTATATATGGAAAGGTGCCTGCAGTTAGCCGGGCTTGGCAGAGGCTTCGTCTCGCCAAATCCAATGGTCGGCGCAGTATTGGTGTACAATGGGAGAATTATCGGGGAAGGTTTTCACGAGCGGTTTGGCGAAGCGCATGCAGAAGTGCACTGTCTGGCAAGTGTTGCTTCGGCTGATCTACATCTCATCAGCGAAAGTACACTGTATGTTTCCCTGGAACCTTGCGCACATTTTGGCAAAACGCCACCGTGCACCAACCTTATTTTGCAACAGAAAGTTCCGAAAGTTATTATTGGTTGCCCCGATCCTTTTCCGGCAGTGAACGGAAAGGGCGCTCAAGTTTTGAAAGATCATGGGGTTGAGGTAAAACAGGGAATACTGGAAGAAAGTTGTCGCGAGATAAATAAAAGATTTTTCACTTTCCATAGAGAAAGACGGCCCTATATTATTTTGAAATGGGCGCAATCGCAGGATGCAAAAATCGGAATGCCTGGCAGGCAGGTGAGGATCTCCAACCAGGTAACGCAGCGACTTGTGCACACGTGGAGGCACGAAGAAGATGCTATTTGCGTAGGATCGGGGACTGCCTTAGCCGATAACCCTTCTTTAACGACGAGGCACTTTCCCGGAAAAAACCCGATCCGTGTGTTAATCGACAAGGAATTAGCCGTTGAAAAAAATTCGAACATTTTTAAACCAGGTGTAAAAACGTTTGTATTTAACCTCGTAAAAAATTCTAAAGAAGAACACGTGGAAACCATCAAAATAATGGAAAAAAATTTTACTGCAGGTGTTTTGAAAAACCTTTACGAAAAAAATATTCAAAGCCTTATAATTGAAGGAGGCCGTTCCACCCTCCAATATTTTATTGATAACGAATGTTGGGACGAAGCAAGGGTGATCACTAACAATCAAATGATCTTGCCAGAGGGCATTAATGCACCGGCCATGAAAAATTTTAAGCTACGGAAAGAAGAAATGATTGACAACGACCTGTTGCAATATTTCACACCGAACGGGGCTTAGCTAAATTCCAGCACTTCAGTAACTTCTGTCGCCGGCATCTGGGCATTCCGCATGGCTATTCCACGTACGGCATTGTCAGTGAATTCCATGAAAGCTTTACGTGACACCTCGTCGTCACCCATCATTGCCGGTATGCCCAGATCCCCCCCTTCACGAATTGATTGCACAATTGGTATTTCTCCCAGAAACGGAATGTCGAATTCTTCCGCCAGTGTTTTACCACCTTCCTTGCCGAAGAGGTAATACTTATTATCAGGTAATTCTGCCGGAGTGAAATAGCTCATATTTTCCACGAGGCCGATCACGGGTACCTTAACCTGCGCCTGGTTGAACATGGCAATGCCCTTCTTCGCATCTGCCAGTGCCACTAATTGCGGCGTGGTTACGATGATTGCACCAGTTACAGGAATTGTTTGTACAACCGTCAGGTGAATATCCCCGGTGCCGGGAGGCATATCGATGATGAGGTAATCCAGTTCCCCCCAGTCAACGTCACTAACGAACTGGCGTATCGCACTGCTAACCATGGGACCGCGCCAAACTACCGCTTGCTTTTCATCCACCAACAGGCCGATGCTCATCAGCTTTATTCCAAATCGTTCCAGTGGCACAATCATTCCCTTGCCATCAACATCCCGCATTACCGGCCGCTCGCCTCGTACACCAAACATAATATGTACACTCGGTCCGTAGATGTCAGCATCCATCAGGCCAACTCGGGCTCCACTCTCTGCAATTGCCAGGGCGAGATTTGATGAAACAGTACTCTTGCCCACGCCTCCTTTTCCACTCACGACAGCAATAATATTTTTCACCCCTTTCAGCACATCGTTATTTTGCCTTAGGCTGGTAGTATTACTTGTAAAATTTACTTGCACCTTCGCATTTTTATTCACCAGCAATTGTACTGCGTTCACACAGGCATTCCTGATGTGGTCTTTCATTGGGCAGGCAGGAGTGGTTAACACCACAGTAAACGAAACATTGTCCCCTTGAATTTGAATGTCTTTCACCATATTCAGCGTTACCAAATCCTTGCCGAGGTCTGGTTCCTGCACGTTTCCAAGCGCCTTCAAAATATCATTTTCCGTCATCGTTCAATTTTTTGTTAAAAACAAACCGTCACCGCAAAAATAAACATTGATCCAGTTACTTTGTTGAGGTTGCTCCGTGCCACAATTACCACGCGTTGTTGCCCTCGAATTTTTGTAATAGATTTATTTAAATAATCAGTTGTTGCTGGCAGGCATGAAAAAAAATTTACGCTATTTCCTTATTTTAGTTTTTTGTATTCCATCGCTGGTTCAGGCGCAATTTGAAGCTTATCGTGATTCCGTTGTACAACTTTACGGCGTAGTGATGTCGGCTGACAGCCTGAAAGCGTTACCTGCCGTTAGCATTATGATCTCGGGTCAAAACCGCGGGACAATTTCAAACGATGAGGGCGTGTTTTCTATAGTTGTTCTGAAAGGAGACCAGGTGGAGTTTACCAGCGTCGGATACAAACCAAAGACAGTATTAGTGCCAAAAGACCTTGATGGCAACCAGCAAAGTATGATACAGCTAATGGTAGAAGATACTGTATACCTCGCAGCAACGATTATCAAAAAACTTCCGACAAGGCAGGAATTTGAAAGAGATTTTGCCAGTATCCAGGTGCCGGATGATGCTCAGGCGGTTGCGCGAAAAAACAACTCAGACGCTACTCGCCGCGCCCTAATGGCTGTATATCCACAAGATGGCCGGGAGGCAACAACTAACTACCTGAAAACAAACTCCAGGAAATATTATTCCGCCGGACAGCTACCTCCGCAAAACATTTTTAATCCGATGGCCTGGGCTGAATTTGTCAAGGCATGGAAGCGTGGAGACTTCAAAAGAAAATAACTTCGTGAATTTTTTACGACCATGATGGTAAGCCTCTTAAATTCAAAATGCCCCGAAGGGCACCTTGAACTCTAATTGAAAAACCACCGCTCTTGATATGTTGATTGGGGAAGTTAATTTCCTTGACTGCCCCTTTATTAAAACTGAATTTCTCTAAACTTTCTATTACAAATTTGAGATAATCCTGAAAAACAAACTACCGTGGAATCCCCCTTTTTACCCCGGTGTTTTCCCCCTAATTTTCTTTTACTGAATCCTCCCGCGTGGAAATTGCTCGGTGAAAACTGATGGCAAGTGATGTTTTCCGCCAATCCTAAAATGAAAGTAGAAAGAAAATAAAACCCAGAGAAGTAAGGAGAGATGGAGCTTTTTGTGTAGCTATACAGGATTGAGTGTGTGGTATTCTTTTGAATGTCGGCGGCAAATTAATAAAGCACTTTTACACACAATTGTTTACCTCTCCCGTCTAATCCCGTTATTACCGCGTGCGCTAAATACAAAACCCCGCTTGCGCAGGGCTTTACTATTATTTGAAACTTTTTTAGTCTTCTACTTTGACTTTGCCTTTCTGCTTTGCCATCACTTCTTCTGCGATGGTATTTGGAGCAGGAGCATAGTGACTGAATTCCATGGTAGATGTAGCACGGCCACTTGACAGCGAACGCAGTTGCGTAACGTAACCAAACATTTCACTCAGTGGAACTTTGGCTTTTATCACCTGCACACCATGTTTGTTGTCCATACCTTCCAGCATACCGCGGCGACGGTTAAGATCACCAGTCACGTCACCCATATATTGATCTGGCGTAAGTACCTCAATCTTCATGATAGGCTCAAGCAATACCGGCTTAGCCTTGCGGCCAGACTCACGGAAGCCCTGCTTGGCACACAGTTCAAAACTCATGGCATCCGAGTCAACCTGGTGGAATGATCCGTCAAATACCCTCACTCTCATTGAATCCAGCGGGTAACCCGCCAGTACACCTGTTGTCATCGCTGTTTCAAATCCTTTTTGTATAGCAGGAATAAATTCCTTGGGAATAGATCCACCAAAAAGATCATTTACAAATTGGAAGTTGCCTTTCTCTTCTTTCAGAAACTCCGGCTCTGCGGGTCCGATTTCAAACACAATATCCGCAAACTTACCACGTCCACCAGTCTGCTTCTTCAAAACTTCCCTATGCTCAATTTTTGTCTGAAATGCCTCCTTGTAAGCAACCTGCGGTGCTCCCTGGTTGATCTCTACCTTAAATTCACGCTTCATTCTATCTACAATGATCTCCAGGTGAAGCTCTCCCATCCCACTAAGAATTGTCTGGCCGGTTTCTTCATCTGTTTTTACGCGGAGCGTCGGATCCTCTTCTACCAACTTCGCTATTGCCATAGACATTTTATCTACGTCAGCTTGCGTTTTCGGCTCCACTGCCACTGAAATCACCGGCTCCGGGAAGTTCATTGCTTCCAGCACAATTGGATTATCCTCGTTACAAAGTGTATCACCGGTCTTAATATCCTTAAACCCTACCGCTGCACCGATATCACCGGCTTCAATTACATCAATAGGATTCTGTTTGTTGGCATGCATCTGCATGATCCTGGAGATCCTTTCGTTCTTACCTGTCCGCGTATTTAACACGTAGGAACCTGCATTGAGTTTACCTGAATAAACACGGAAAAACGCCAGCCTTCCCACGAACGGATCAGTCATAATCTTAAATGCAAGCGCAGAAAATGGCTCTTTAGCATCAGGCTTGCGCTCAATAGTATCGCCAGTGTCGGGATCGGTTCCCTTGATTGCTTCAAGATCGAATGGTGCCGGCAGATACCTAACGATAGCATCAAGCGCGGTTTGTACCCCTTTATTCTTAAAAGAAGAACCACACATCATTGGAATAATAGAAATATCGATCGTCGCCTTACGGATCGCCTCGTGTATTTCATCTTCCGTGATCGTATCAGGATTATCAAAGAATTTTTCCAGCAAAGCATCATCGTAATCTGCTACTGCCTCTATAAGATGTTGCCTCCACTCGTTTACCTCTTCCACCATATCTTCCGGAATGTCTACCACTTTATAGGTCATGCCCTGTGTTTCATCATCCCAAATAATTCCTTTCATAGTGATGAGGTCAACGACACCCTTAAAATTATCTTCTGCTCCAATTGGCAATTGCAGTGGTACTGCTTTCGCACCAAGCATTTCTCTTACCTGCTTCACTACATTAAGGAAGTCAGCACCGGCCCTGTCCATTTTATTTACAAAACCGATTCTTGGAACCTTGTACCTG
>JBBQSI010000058.1:0-11450 GCA_038213975.1 Chitinophagales bacterium | reverse complement strand
ATGCGATGGAAGCGATTGTAAATGAACTTGACAAGGCTTCATTTTACGTCGAAAGAAACGCCAATCCCAAGATGTTATTCCACGCATTGTCCATCCGGCTTAAATATATCTTTAAAGATAATTCGCTAATTTTGATCAAATGAGGTTTTGATAAGTGCGGCAGATGTATTTTAAGTTGATAGTATTTTTTAGTCATAGCATTTCAGTTTTATAATCAAGGTTTTTCCATAAAAGTTTTATATCCACTCAATCACAGGTACAGATTTAATAAAACGGTTGGAAACTATTCTTGCAGGCTGCAATCACTTCTGCCCGACAATTTCTTCATTCAATTCTTTGTGAAAAAACTTTTTTTACGAGTGATATGAGTTGTACAAGTTGTAGTACGGGCAAGCCTGGCGGTTGTAAAAGTAATGGCGGTTGCAGTACCGGGGGGTGCAACAGGATGAATGTACATGATTGGCTCGCCAACCTTCCTTTTAGTGATCCGGAAAGTAACTGCCGGATCGTAGAGATTTCTTTTAATCAGGGAAGTCGCAAAGATTTTTACAAAAACAATACAGTCCATTTTTTTGAGAAAGGGGACATTGTCGCCGTGGAAGGCGTCAGCGGGTTTGATGTCGGCACCGTCAGCCTGACCGGCGAGCTCATAAGGCTTCAGCTAAAAAAGCACAATCTCAAAGAAGACAATTCTGAATTCAAAAGAATTTTGAGACTGGCATCCGATACGGATATAGCGAAATGGAAAGAAACCAAGGCCAGGGAAAATCATGTCCTGATCCGAAGCAGAGCCATGGCACGCCAGCTCAATGTGAATTTGAAAATGTCAGAGGTGGAGATACAGGCAGATAGCCGTAAAGGAACCTTCTTTTACATTGCCGACGAAAGAATAGATTTCCGGGAACTCATAAAGATTTACGCCTCTGAATTCAAGCTGAAGGTGGAAATGCGCCAGATCGGTGCACGACAGGAAGCTGGCAAAATCGGCGGTATTGGCAGCTGCGGCCGCGAGCTCTGTTGCAGTACCTGGCTGTCAGATTTCAAAAGTGTAAACACCAATGCTGCCAGGTACCAAAACCTCAGCATTAACCAAACGAAACTTAGCGGGCAGTGCGGCAGGCTGAAGTGCTGTCTCAATTATGAACTCGACACTTATCTTGACGCTTTGCAACATTTTCCTGAAGATGCCGACGTGTTGGAAACCGGCAAGGGACGTGCTTTCCTCATTAAGAAAGATATTTTTCGCAACTTGATGTGGTATACAATGTCAGATACCACCAAGCACTATCCGCTTTCTTTGGAAGGTGTGCGCAAAATCCAGGATCAAAATAGAAAAGGAGTAAAACCAGACAATCTCGAAACTGTAGAAGTAGTAAGTAACAAGTTCGCTGAAGTGGAACCGGAGTTCGTCGATGTAGTAGGACAAATCACCTTGAAATCTTTGGATAAAAAAGCCCGTAACCGAAAAAACGAAAACAGGCAAAGATCGCAACAAGGGAACCGCGGACCGGAAAATCCGGGCGGAAGTGGTGGTCACAATCAGCCCAGGCCGGGCCGGAATCAGGCCAATCCAAATCGTCCGCCGGGAAACCCCAACCGGTCACAGGGGAATCCCAATCAACAACAAGGAAACCGGCGGCCGCCAAATCAGCGACGTAACCGGCCACCGCAGGGTGACCAAAAGTAAGCCCCGGCACATTTGCAGAATTTTTATATTTCCTCTATTCTGATTTACATTTGTCAGATGTCAATTGTTATTTCGAATCTTTCCAAGAGCTATGGTCCTCAGAAAGCAGTTGATAACATCACTTTCAAAGTCAACAAAAAAGAAGTTGTCGGATTTCTCGGCCCAAATGGCGCCGGCAAATCCACGACAATGAAGATCATTACCGGTTCTATTTCTCCAGATGATGGTTCAGTATCTGTAGATGGCCTGGACGTGAGGGATCAGCCGATCGAAATCAAGAAAAAAATTGGTTACCTGCCCGAGCATAATCCTTTGTACACTGAAATGTTTGTGAGAGAATATCTATCCTTTGTAGCAGGTATTTATCAAATGGGGCCAGCTAGAAATAACAGGATTAGTGAAGTGATCAACCTCACCGGCCTCACCCCCGAAAAAAGTAAAAAGATCGGGCAGTTAAGTAAGGGGTATCGTCAGCGCGTAGGCCTGGCTGCGGCTCTGCTGCATGATCCGGAGGTGATTATCCTGGACGAACCTACCAGTGGTTTAGATCCTAACCAGATAGTGGAGATCAGGGAAGTGATCAGAAACCTGGGAAAAGATAAAACCGTACTTTTTTCCTCCCACATTTTGCAGGAAGTTGAAAACTTGTGCGATCGCGTGGTCATTATCAATAAGGGACATATAGTTGCGGACGACAATCTCTCCCACCTTCAATCAGGAGTTGCGAACGAACAGATAGTTTTACTGGAAGTGGGATCATCTACTGATGAAGAAAAGCTTAGCGAAATTGACGGCGTAATCGGTGTTGAACGTGTTGCCCCCAATAATTACCGCCTGAAAACCGCAGATGCGGAGCAACTGAAAAAAAACCTTTTCAGTTACAGTCTCAATAAAAATCTCGACATCGTTGCTATCAGAACGGAGCAAACGAGCCTCGAAAATATCTTTAGAAATCTTACCGCAAATATTCAAACTAATTAATCTTTAATCAAATGAGTTATATAGCAGACATCCATGCCCGGCAAATATTAGATAGCCGTGGTAATCCTACCGTTGAAGTAGAAATCCTTACGGAAAATGAATCACTCGGAAGAGCCGCTGTACCCTCTGGCGCAAGCACAGGCATCCACGAGGCCAACGAGCTCAGGGACAATGATAAAAAAGTGTATGGTGGTAAAGGTGTCTTGAAAGCAGTGGAAAACGTGAACACCGGGATTGCCGAAATCCTTACCGGCTGGGACGTTGCTGATCAAACGGGCATTGATAAAGCCATGATCGAACTGGATGGCACAGAAAATAAAAGTAAGCTTGGCGCAAATGCGATGCTGGCGGTAAGCCTGGCAGTAGCAAAAGCGGCGGCACTTGAAGCTAACTTGCCTTTATACCGGTACGTGGGCGGCGCGAATGCTACCATTTTACCCATTCCCATGATGAACATCCTTAACGGGGGCGCCCATGCAGATAACAAAATTGACTTCCAGGAATTTATGGTTATGCCCGTTGGCGCTTCAAGTTTCAGCGAAGGCTTGCAATGGGGAGTGGAGATTTTTCATGCACTGAAGTCTGTTTTGAAAAAGAAAGGTTTTAGTACCAATGTAGGAGATGAAGGCGGGTTTGCTCCCGATATCCAGAGCAACGAAGAAGCTATTGAAACGGTACTAACTGCAATCGATGCTGCGGGATTCAAAGCCGGTTCGCAGATAGGAATTGCCATGGATGCAGCTAACAGCGAACTGTGGAAAGAAAAAGAGAAACAATATGTTTTCCATAAAAGTGATGGCAGAAAAATGGATAGCAAAGCCCTTGTGGAATATTGGGCAAAGTGGGTGAAAGATTATCCGATTATATCAATTGAGGATGGAATGGCTGAAGATGATTGGGAAGGCTGGAAAATGCTAACCGAAATGGTAGGTGATAAGGTGCAGCTCGTAGGAGATGATTTGTTCGTCACCAACGTTAAAAGATTGAAAAAAGGGATTGACGAAAATATTGCGAACGCCCTCCTGGTAAAAGTAAACCAGATAGGTACCCTTACAGAAACTATCAATGCGGTAACCATGGCCCAGCATAATGGATATAATACCATCATGAGCCACAGGAGCGGTGAGACAGAGGATACAACCATCGCAGACCTGGCAGTGGCTCTAAATTGCGGTCAAATCAAAACCGGTTCCGCAAGCCGAACAGACAGGGTAGCGAAGTACAACCAACTTCTTCGCATTGAAGAAATGCTGGGTTCGAGCGCTATTTATCCCACAGGAAAAATTAATTTTGGCAAATAATCAGTCGTCGATAATTTTCTTACGTTAATAGTACACTTTGAAAAAAATCATGTCATCAGGATTGGGCCGTCTTTTAACCAATAAATATTTATTAACGGCGCTGGCTTTTTTCGTATGGATGTTTTTTTTTGACAGGAACGATATTCCTCAACAGATTAGCCGCGTGCAGGAGCTAAGCAGCCTGAAAGAGAGTGAGAAAGCGATGCAGACCAAGATATTCGATACGAGGAAAGAACTTGAGCTGCTGAAAACCAATCCTGCCACCCTGGAAAAATATGCCAGGGAAAAGTACATGATGAAAAAAGACAATGAAGACCTTTATGTAATTTCGATCGATTCGTCAATGGTTAGGTAAAAAAGCAATATTTTGGCTCAGTTTCCGTTTTTATACCGGATAGGATATTTTTTAACAGCCACAATTTTATTATTATGACACACATTACCCAGGATGATCTGGTGAGGTACCTGTATAACGAAACCTCAGATCAAAAGTCCGAACTTATTAAAGAGGCCCTGGCAACAGACATCAATCTTAAGAATCAATTTGATGAGATGGTGTTGTCAAAGAAGAGTCTGGAGCGCACGGATTTAAGTCCACGACAGGAGTCGATTGACAAGATCCTTGCCTACGCAAGTCAGGAGAAGCATCTGCACTCCCACTAACCTAAAAAAACTAATTTAGTCCTGCCCCAACAAGGCAGGACTTTTTTTATGAGGAAATCAGAACGCTACAAGTTTGTAATTGACTACTTCCTGCAACATTCGCCGGATGCAGAAACAGAGCTGATTTACGATAATCCCTACGAGCTTATTATTTCCGTTATCCTTTCCGCACAGTGCACCGACAAACGGGTAAACCAGACTACCCCGGCAATTTTTGAGCGCTATCCAGATTTTGCGGCGCTCAGCAAGGGCTCCAAAAAAGACGTTTACGAATTAATCAAAAGCATATCTTATCCCAATAATAAAACCAGCCACCTCATTGGGATGGCTAAAATGGTAGAGTCAGATTTCCACGGAAAGCTTCCGATGGAAGTAGAGATACTTATGAAGTTGCCTGGTGTGGGAAGGAAAACAGCTAATGTGATTACTTCGGTTTTGGACCGTCAGCCAAATATGGCGGTAGATACCCATGTCTTTAGAGTCGCCGCCCGAATAGGCCTTACCACCAATGCAAAAACACCGCGGGCTACTGAAAAGCAACTCGTCAGCAACATCCCCGAAAACTTGATCCATAAAGCACATCACTGGCTGATCCTGCACGGGAGATATGTTTGCGTGGCCAGGAGCCCAAAATGCCACCAATGCGGCCTGACAAATGCCTGCAGGTATTTTAAAAAGGTTGTTGCGAAAAGTGAGATCAAAAAATGAGCTGTCTATAATGGTCGAAGCATTTTCTTGATCTCATCCACAAGCTCGTGCCGGCTAAAAGGCACGCCCATGATTTTATGATAACCTCGAGCGTCAATTAAGTATTTATCACGCACTAGCTTTATGAGTTGTCCATTATTCAACTCCGGAACAAGGACGTGTTCAAAATTCTTTAAAATGTCACCGAGGTTCCGCGGGAATGGCCGCAGATAACGGAGATGCGCGTGCGAAACTGAAAACCCTTCTTCCAGCAACTGGTTTACGGCACTTTTAATTGCCCCAAAAGTGCTTCCCCAACCAAGGATCAAGAGCTTTCCACTGTCCGGGCCGTTATCGATTGCCTGTTCCGGAATGCTTTCGGCAATCTTATCAACTTTCTGTTGGCGAAGTTTCACCATGAGCTGGTGATTTTCCGGGTCATAACTCACGTTCCCCGTAATGTTTTGTTTTTCTAACCCACCGACGCGGTGCTCCAGCCCGGGGTAACCGGGAATCGCCCAGGGACGAACCGAATTTTCATCACGGGCATAAGGCTGGAAAACTTCCTCATGATGACCGAGTTGAGTTTTAAAATTAACCTCTATCGGCGGCAGATCTTTGCTCTCCGGGTACTTCCAGGGTTCAGCGCCATTGGCAATGTATCCGTCGCTCAGGAAGATAACCGGCGTCATGTGTTTCACCGAAATTCTGACAGCCTCATACACTGCCGCGAAAGCATCGCTGGGCGTAGAAGCGGAGACGATGGGCAAAGGACTTTCACCGTTTCTACCATAATAAGCCTGGAGGAGATCACTTTGTTCCGTTTTTGTGGGCAAGCCTGTAGACGGGCCTCCGCGTTGGATGTTGCAAATGATCAAGGGTATTTCCAGCATCATAGCAAGGCCTATGGCTTCGGCTTTTAAGGCCATACCCGGACCACTTGTCGTGGTGACGCCGAGGCTTCCGCCATAAGCTGCGCCTATAGCGGCCGTTATCGCGGCGATCTCATCTTCTGCCTGGAAGGTTTTTACGCCAAATGCCTTGTGCCGGCTTAATTCGTGCAAAATATCGCTGGCCGGGGTAATCGGGTAAGAGCCCAAAAACAATTGAAGTCCGCTTTTTTGAGATGCAGCTATAAGGCCGTAAGAAACTGCCTGGTTGCCCATGATACTGCGATAATGCCCCGGTGACATCTTCGCCCTTTCAACAGTGTACCGTGTGGTGAAGGTTTCGGTAGTATCACCATAGTTATAACCAGCTTTCAGCGCCTTTATATTACTGTGTAGAATTTCCGGCTTGCGCGAAAATTTTTCCGTGAGAAACTTAACTGAGCTATCAATATCCCGGTTGTACATCCAATACAAAAAGCCAAGCACAAACATATTTTTTGCCCTGTCTTTCTCTTTTGTGCCCATCTCAAATTCTTTCAAGGCTTCCCGCGTGATCTTCGTGACCTCGATACGAATCACATCATAGCCTCCAAGCTCACCGCTGGTCAGGGGATTAACGCCATCAGGATAATTGGCGAGACGAAGATTTTTCGGATCGAATCCATCCGTATTTACGATGATCCGTCCGCCTTTTTTTAGCTCACGCAGGTTTGTTTTCAATGCCGCAGCATTCATTGCAACCAACACATCACATGCATCGCCGGGGGTAAATATTTCGTCGCTGGAAAACCGTAACTGGAAACCGCTTACACCCGGCAGGGTGCCCTGGGGGGCTCGTATTTCTGCGGGAAAGTCGGGAAAGGTGGCCAGATCTAACCCGAGCAGGGCCGTATTGTTGGTGAATTGCGTGCCAGTCAGTTGCATACCATCTCCACTGTCACCTGCGAATTTTATCACCACATCTCTTACTACTTCGGACTGGTTGCTCATACGTGTTTTTATAGCGTTCAAATTTAGACCATTGCTTAATAAGTATAAACCTTTTTTGAAAGCACCATGAGGTGTCAATGAAGTACCGCGAGGATGTTCACCGGGATTCACTCATTTTTGCAATAGATGCTTTCTGATCAGACCCGCGATATCAAACACTTTTTTTTTAGCCAATATCTTGCTGATGGTGTTCGGGTTACCGGAGAAATTGTGCTTCCCGCAGTCACGTTTGCAGCTTTTGGAAGACTTCAGGAAGGCCTGATCATTTCTATGGGCGCTTTTTGTGTAAGCATCAGTGATGCTCCCGGACCCCTGGTTCATAAGCGGAATGGGATGATGTATTGCAATATTTGCATTTTCCTGATGGCTCTGCTTACGGGTTTTGCAAATACAAACATTATAAGCCTGGGCCTGCTTATTCTTTTCGCTTCATTTTTCTTCACTATGTTCAGCGTGTTTGGCGAGCGTGCGGGAGCAATCGGAACTGCCTCTTTATTGATTATCATACTGAGGATGGCTTACCCGGTAACTGTGGTGCAAAGTCTTTTGAACGCCCTGCTCATACTTGGTGGGGGTATTTGGTACATGGTAATCGCGCTGGCGCTGTACAGGTTGCGACCTTACCGCCCGTTGCAGCGAGCGCTGGGGGATTGCATTCGCGAAATGGCAAAATTTCTCAGGATAAAAGCAGGGCTTTTTTCGCCGGCTACAAACCTGGAAGACATCTACCAACAATTAGTGGAGCAGCAAGTTGCCGTAAACACTACCCAGGACGCCGTGAGAGAGCTTCTTTTCAAAAGTCGCGTAACGATGAAAGAGTCGACAACGATGGGAAGAAAACTGGTGATCACTTTCGTAAATGTGGTAGATCTCTACGAACAAATGATGGCTAACTGGTATGATTTTGAGCGGCTGCGTGAGAAATACAATAACACAGGTATGCTCGATGATGTTGGTGAGATCATGACCAGGATGTCGAACGAACTGGATGATATTTCTTATGATATCCAGTCAAATTTATTTACGCACCAACGTTATTCGCCACTTCACGACCTTGAACTTTTAAAACAAAAGATAGATTTCAATATACAGCCCGGCCGGAGTTTGCTTTCCCTGAAAAAAGTGCTGGTAAACCTGCGAAAGCTTTATGTAAAAATGCAGGAGATCTACAGCTACTTTGATAACAAACCGGTGTCAGGCAAAGGACTCCGAACAGAAGTAGAGTATTCAAAATTTGTGGCGCATCAAGCGATAGCTCCTTCTGTTTTTATCAGCAACCTTGGTCTCACCTCTTCTGTCTTTCGCCATGCTTTGCGTATGACGATAGCTTGCGTGCTCGGTTTTATGGTTTCAAAACTTATCTCCTATGGGCATCACAGTTATTGGGTGTTGCTGACGATTGCTATCATTCTTAAGCCAGGTTTTAGTTTGACGAAGACCAGGAATTTTGATCGCCTGATCGGCACGCTGACCGGCGGGATAATCGGAATACTGATCATCGGATTTATTCAAAACTCCACGGCCTTATTTGCCATCATGGTTCTTCTGATGATAGGCACCTACACGTTTCAGCGGTTACGGTATATCGTTATGGTAATTTGTATGACACCTTTTATCCTCATCCTCTTTAACTTCCTTGGTCTTGGAATTTTAGACCTGGCTAGTGAGCGGCTGCTGGATACAGCCATAGGTTCTGTAATTGCATTTTTAGCCAGCTATTTTCTTTTTCCTTATTGGGAGGCAAAGCATCTGCCGGGATATATGTCAGAAGTGATAAGTGCTAATTTGAATTACCTTATAAAGCTTGCCCAAAAGATTTGCGGTCAGCAACCCTCGTCTCTCAGTTATAAACTTACTAGGAAAGAGGTATTTGTCACCACTGCTAATCTTTCAGCTGCATTTCAGCGTATGCAGTCTGAGCCGAAAAACAAGCAATTGAACATAAGCCCTATCCACGAGTTTGTTGTGTTGAATCATGTATTATCTTCTAACATTGCTTCAGTATCTGCTGCCGTGACAAGCAGTACCGCCTGCTCAAAACTGACACTGCGGCCTTTGAAAAAAGCTATTTCCACCATGCAGGAAGTTTTACTGGAGATGGATAAGGAAAAACAAGTCAATACGATAAAATTTGATACGAGTACGCAAGTTGAAGAGCCTGCCTCTCAAAGTATAATCACTCAATTGCAGTTTCTGGAAAAAGTAACAACAGACCTCAGCCGTGTAATCAAATTAATCACTCATTAAAATAATCATCGTGCGAAAAATTATTTCTGGCATCAGTAGTATTTGCATATTCTTACTATTGTCTTTTATGAGCCAGGGCCAACAAATAAACATGGCAACATATAATATCCGGTACGCCAGCAAAGGCGATTCCGGCAACCTGTGGCAAGACCGGTACAAAGCGATAATTAAGCTGATCCGGTTTCACGAGTTCGATATTTTCGGGACACAGGAAGGACTGAGAAACCAATTGGATGATCTGTCTGAAGCGCTAACCCTTTACGCACGCTACGGGAAAGGACGGGACGATGCCAAAAACGGCGGCGAACATTCAGCGATCTATTACAACAAAGAAAAATATGCTTTATTGAAGAGCGGCGACTTTTGGCTTTCCCAAACGCCGGACGTTCCCACACTTGGCTGGGATGCGACCTGCTGTAACAGAATCTGCTCTTGGGTAGAGTTGAAGGAAAATATTACCGGGAAAACTTTCTATGTATTCAATGTCCACTTCGATCACCAGGGAGTTGTTGCCCGAAAAGAGAGCAGTAAACTTATTTTGAAAAAGATGGGTGAAATAGCAGAATCGGCACCCGCGATTCTCACGGGAGATTTCAATGGCTCCAAAGAGACCGAATGGTATAAAACTTTAGAGAGTTCCGAATTACTCACCGACACTTATAACGGTGTGGCATACCCATACGTTCAAAATGGATCTTTCAATGCTTTCACTTCGCCGAAGAGCGACGAGATCATAGACCATATTTTTATCACCAAAAATTTTGAAGTCAAAAGATGGGGAGTTCTTACTGACAGCTACTATGGGAAGTTTC
Source organism: Chitinophagales bacterium (assembly GCA_038213975.1). Taxonomy (GTDB): domain Bacteria; phylum Bacteroidota; class Bacteroidia; order Chitinophagales; family Chitinophagaceae; genus Ginsengibacter. The sequence goes on along the minus strand of JBBQSI010000058.1, from coordinate 1,192 downwards.
CCTCAGACCATTTCCCCATCATGGCTACGCTCACCTGGAAATGACGAGCTCGCAGCTATTTGTTGAAACAATGCTTTAAAATCTTTGTTCAACATGCCCCAGGTAAATTCATAATTGGGCGTACGGTACGCATATCCACGGAAGCTATTTTGCGTTACTACCGGTTGTTTCGCTATTTCTGCGCCACGTATCCAGCCATAGAATCCAGCTTCCTTTTTTACATGATCTACCCAGCCAATTGCAACAGCGTTTTTTAGATGAGGGTTCTGCTCAACCGGGTACCCGTAAGTCCATTTATCAGAAGGCGAATTTGCTGTAGATTTCTTCGCGACTTTTACATCAATCTTCCAATCTTGTACCAGGAAGTCAAATTCATCTTTCCGCTCTTTGGAAAAATCGGTTTTGTCAAGCGTATACGCACAGTGGTGCTGGTCCAGGAAATGGGCGAACGCCAACTCTCCCAGGCAGCCGATCCTGGCTTTTTCCAGGCGTTGCGCTTCCTGCAAACTAAATCTTGAATACAGGCCGTTTCTGATCATTTCTTTTGCCTTCTTTTCCGCCAACCGGTCGTTTGCTTCGAAATCGAAATTTGAAATGATCATTCCAACAGCTATTATTTCTGAAAAATATTTAGGCCAGTTGATAAAATTTGAAGCCCAATTTGGTACTGGTAGTTTCCTGGGTACTTTGCATTTGAACTATCACTTTTTCGATTCTTGTTTTCGTGATCTCCGAAATGGTTTGGAAGCCTGCTTCTCTCGCCAGAGATTTCTCGGGCGTTACTTCAGGTATCTGAACACAAATAAATTTTCTGTGTCCATTATCTGCCTGGTTCATCTCCAGCACGGACTGCGCAGTAGAACCAGAGCCCGCAAAAAAATCAAGTACAATACCATTTGGATCATCAGAAAAACCCAAAAGATACTTTATCAACGACGTAGGTTTCGGGAAATCGAAAACTTTTCCACCCAATAGTTTTGCTAATTCCTGTCCGGCCATCTCATTTGTGACCACCCCAACTTTATGGTTAATCAGGTTTGGCGGCACTTCCGCGTCATACTCCCGACGCTCGTAAGAAGGACTGAGTTTGAGGGTAGGAATATTTATCGAAGTACCCATGGCAATTTCTTTGGTAAGCTTTGGCTGTGTCCACTTGAACTTCGCCTTTAGGACTACGGGCTTTATAAAAAAT
>JBBQSI010000057.1:0-11507 GCA_038213975.1 Chitinophagales bacterium | reverse complement strand
CATCGCTCACCCTGGATGCTGCCCATTCCCGGTACGTCTTCGTTAGAGCACTTTAAAGAAAATGTGGCAGCGCAGGATATTGATTTCACGGTAGAGGATATGGAGTACCTGGATTAAAAGTGTTTCTTGGAAAGTCGCCGGGAAAACCGGGGCGTAAACTCTGCGTCCTAATGTTCACTGTGGTTGCCTTCCAGATCAGTGAAATCCTTTAATCAACTTAATCCGTGATTCAGACTATTCCTGCAAAGCGCGAATAAAAACCGCGGCGTACCCCCTGCGTCCTCATGTTCACTGCAGTTGCATTCCAAATCAGTGAAATCCTTTAATCAACTTAATTCGTGATTCAGACTTTGAGGCGCGAAGAAAACGTCTACTTATTATGGATATAATGCAACTGCGGTTAGCTGCAGTGTCATTCCTACTTTTTTGCTTCGAAAATTTCTTTTATTTCTCGTAAGGATATGCACCGGAAATATTTCCTGCCGGGTTATAATTGGCCACTATGACCACGCCGCCTGAAGGGCAGGTTGCAACGCCTGCGCCCATTTCCGTTGTGGTGCTCCAGATCATTTGCGTATAATGAGATGTTGCCATCCAGTTGTCATCCCCCAACTTGGCGTAGGTATATTTTTCCTTCTCACCGTACCAGCCTTTTGAAGCATCCAGCGATTTGAATGCTTCGGCCGAACTGCCGCCAAAAAGATTCTCACCGTAATGTCGGTCACTACTATGGTGTTTGATGTTGCAATCATTATGATTGGCCAGCGAGTCTGCCCAGGCTTGCGCAAAGGCGGCCACATCAGTGCTCCATGTGAGGGGCTTAACGCCTACTTCGGCCCTTGCTTCGTTGTGATTGGCGAGCACGGCTTCGGCATCTTCCACGGAAATATTACTACCGGTATTTTTGATGGAAGACTGGGCAAAGGTTACCACCGGCATCACGAACAGTGAAAACAGGATTATCTTAAGCATATGTGTGTGCGGGATTTGGAAGGTGAAATTAAAGTCTTTAAATATAGTTTATTTAGCCGCTGTTTGGCTTGAAGATTTTATCTTCATAGTGAGCGGCATGAAACCGCAACGCGATCGCAGCATATTGTTAACATCCAAACCATATTACCAATCAATGACCAGGCCAGCAAGCAGGCTTATTGCAGCCTCACTCCCCCATAAAGCATTATGTATCGTTATAGTATGGTTTGTGCCGCTGCTGTTGATAGCGCAGGATAACACCGGAATAAAGAATCCATTGAACCCGGTGATAGAAGAGGTAGAAATAGAGAACCCGCCGGCCGCCCTAAGGCTTGACCCTTTTTATAAAAAATATGTCGATGCCAACGGTATTGCCGTTGTTTCGTCGGAGGAGACTTCCGATGATGCATTGCTGGTGGCACGCGAAATTGTGAACTCCATGCTTCAAAAAAGGCCGGACATACAACAGGAATTGATTGTACGTAAATGCCGGATATTAATTATGGGACAACACGAGTCGCAGGTAGATCTGCCGGAGTACGGGCATTTAAAAAAACCTTTGAAAGATGACAAAAGGTTAACCGACGCTGAACGGCTAAACTATGATGCATCCAATGGCATCGGTGCAATGTCAGACCGTGCCTACTGGGATAAGCGCGCAAGAGGTATGGGTGGTAGTAACCGTACTTCCTGCGCCGAAGAAAATTTGCTGGGTCTTAAAGGAGACCGATATTATGGAGAAAACATTTTTATCCATGAGTTTTCTCACACCATATTTTTTGCGATAAAGAAAGTAGATCCTGATCTTTACGCAGCAGTAGAAGCTGCATATGAAAAGGCCCGCCAAAAGGGATTATATAAAGGTCAATATGCTATAAATACGCTCGCTGAATATTGGGCCGAGGGGACCCAGTGGTGGTTTTGGTCAAATATGGAATTTTACGACGGCGAACGAAGAGTTCAGTCTCCTGGAGACCTCGAAGACTATGACCCTGGCCTTTATAAGCTGCTGGAAGAGGTATATGTGGGGCATCATATTCCGGCCGATATTTATTACGGACAAAATCTTAGACCGGCACGATAAAAATGATGCATCCCTGTTCTTTGCCGCCGATGTGCTTTTATCTATTCCGAATTGCCGCCTGGCAATTATCGACCTTCATTGTCTCGATTGCCTTTTTGCCGGTTTTCTCTAACACTTCCTGCATGTCAAGTCTGACGCGGGTAATGCTCGATTTCATAGCGCAGGACACGTAGTATGATTTCCCGGCTTCTACATCCACTTCTACTTCTGTTTCTTTTTTCATAATTGCAATGCCGCCCTGCTTTGCACTCACTATATGTGTACCAGGCATTACCGGTACCCTTAAATATTTATTGTTGCTAATCTTGCAAAGCTTTGTTTCATCTACCCAAATGGCAAAGTTGGTGAAAGCACCTGAAAATTGTCCGCCGCGAAAAATGTAAATGTAAGAGGAGTCCTGCCCGGGATGGCTGGTCATAAATTTCTTCTATGAGTTGATGTTAGAGACCGATTTAAATGCTCTTGTCATAAAGAATAGCCGGGCTCTATAAGAAGCTATTTCACCAAATCCCCGGTTTGCCGGTCATACGCTAATGTTTTCTGAAACAAATCTTTTAGAGAAACAAAGTTTTCAACTTATCTTAATCGTTTGAAGTATCGAATGACGGATCGGCAGTTAGGTGATTTTACAAACCAAAATCTTAAAAATAGGCCGTCGTAAAACTGACTTTTGAAAATGCCCACGCCAGCCGATGGAATATAAACCCGCTTTATAGTTACCTACATGAGAAGCATGTCCCCCTTTATGCTTGGCCTTTACCCTTTCGATGTCTGCGCAGGACCTTGAAACCCAACGTTTACGGAAAGCAGTACAGGACCAACCGGAGCCAGATACGACTCGCGTGAACCGGTTGAATGACCTGGCTCTTGAAGGATTTGAAAAGTGACGGGATTAAAAAAATTGGAGACCAGGCATTTTCGCTTTCAAAAAAGTTAGAATGCCCTACCGGCAAAGGATATGCGCTTGTCAAGCTGGCCCAGGAGTACCTTACCCGCAAAACGCAGTATGCCAGCCGGTACCTTGCTATTGCAGATTCAATAGCAATAAAGGGTCTTCTCCTTGAAATGAAAGAGGAGATCAGCCGTGGCCGTTTTGAAAATGTAACTGCCCTCGCAGATGATGTGATAGCTAATGAAGAAAAGGTAAGCCATCACGGAAGGCGAGCAGATGCCATCGTAAAAGGGATGTTGCAGCACAGCCGCCAGGGCGGCGGCGAGAAGGAAATGACCAACATCAATCAGCTGGCAGATGAATACTTGCGCCTGAGTTACCAGGGTGTGCGGGCAAAGGATAAGTCTTTCAATACAAAGCTGGAGACAAATTATGATGAGAATTTAAAAAAAATAGAAATCAACAGGCAGGATGTGGGACGGGTCTTGCTAAATGTTTACAACAATGCTTTTTATGCAGTGGGTCAAAGAGCGAAAATACAGGCGGAAGGCTACCATCCATTGGTTGCGATAAGTACGCATAAAAAAAACGGGCGATTATTTATCAAAGTAAAAGATAATGGTAACGGCATACCTGAGCAGATAGCAGGAAAAATATTTCAACCCTTTTTTACCACCAAACCTAGTGGGCAGGGAACGGGCTTGGGCTTGTCGCTATCCTATGATATTATTAAAGCGGATGATGATGATAATATAAACATGGAGACAAAGAAAATGAAGGGAGCACTTTTACTGTTGAAATACCAGGTTGAATGTAAGGTTTTACAGGTTTTAAAAAGCCATCCGTGGAATTAACCAGTTTTCAGTTTGCTGGTGTCGTCGTACGGATGGCTGCACATTTAAGTTGCTACAAAACTATTTTTGAAACCCTGACAACGAGCGATAGATTGCATCTCCATGCCATGGCTCAAAATACCTGTTTACTTTTGCTCCTGCTTCCTCCATTTTCTTTTCATCCGGCCAATATTTTTTCGCAAGTTCAGTATTTGCAGATGCCGCTTTTTCCAAATCTGCAAGGGAGTTATATATAAACACTTCTGCCAGATCGCGGCTGTCGGCGCCATAAAGATGGCGGTAAATGTAGTATCCTCTTACCAGGTCATTTTTTGCAATCACGTTGTCAGTATATTCATTCATGCCGCCGACAATTTCTTCGTTTTTGCCATCTTTCGGAAAACTGAGGTGTGAACGCCGCACATAATAAATGTGTGCAGCCGAGTCAGTCGGCTTTATGTGAATTTGTGGGATGGTAGACATTATTTCATCCGAATGTTGGCTGGTGTAGTTGTCACTGAGTTTTTGCATCGCAGTCCTTCTTTTTACCGAATCCGGCCAGGCTGCCTTGATCAGCTCACCGTCGCGTGTAGACGCTTTTTCTACATCGTCCCATGAATCGTAAAGGGTAAAAAATAATACCTCAGAGTTGTCCGGCGTATAATAGTGCACCAGCAGATTAGCCGCCTTCACCAGGTCATTCTTAGCCGTCACCTTATCGAAATATTCCTTCTCTGCAGCCCGCCAGTCAGCAAAGGAAAAGTGATCAGTTGGCTTAAAGTGTTTTGTTTGTACCACAGCGATCATCGGCTCATTTTGAGCCCGGGAAAGTTGAGGTATCGTCATTAAAAGGCAAATGGCAAGCATGCCTAAGCGAATTTTTCTCATGTTGTTGTTGTTTTTAATTTTTAAAATTATATAAACCCGATACGCCGGTTTTGGAGAGATACAAATCATGTATTCCCGCTCAGAGAGGGTCAATTAGGTGTGAGACAACAGCGTGCCATTGCAAATACACTATGGTCAAAAAGGTGAGGTGAAAATTATAGGAGGGCCAAAGTGGCTAAACATGGATATAACAGGAAAGCGCACCATATTACATGAAAACCAACTGTGACAAATATATTCTTTTTCCGGAGCTTTCCACAGCAATCAGGCGCATTTAAATTTGTCGTTTTGCTCTCCTGCTTGTGGGCGGTGGAGGCACCGCCCACGGCGTGCTTCCCCGGGTGGTGACCCACCAACCAGCGAGAATTTGAAATGCACCACAGCAATCTAAATAGTAGCATGCATAAAGTTTTTTGAATACTACTTTTATACTGTCCTAATATTTTAAAGCCTTCGTTTTGAAATATGTCACCAATACTGAACCTGGCAACAATATTTTTGCCTGATGTGGACATGCCCGCTTTGCGCCCAGGATTTTGTGAGAGACAATCAATATCATTCCTGCCGGGATAAAACCATCGCTGACTTTTTTGCAAAAAAGTCGCCCCATTTGCTGGAGCTTTTTGAGCATTTCATCACGGTGTTCCAGGAGCTTGGTGATGTGAAATATCATGCGACGAAAACGATGATCGCTTTTTCCGTAAAGACGCGGATCGCTTATCTCACGCGGGTTGGCAAAAATTTTATTGACATATCATTTATGTTCAAAAAGAAATTTGACGACAATCTGTGTTTCTACCGCATTGGCCAGGTACCAGGTACGGAACAATACAACCATTACTTCCGGATGATGTACCCGGAAGACGTAAATGAAGAAGTTCGGGAGTTTATGCAGCTTGCCATCGAAGAGAACGAACAACAATATTCCTGAAATTGCCTCACCGTCACTGATCAAAAATGCTGATTGATTAAATCAGACGAATGCCAACTTACGCAGAAATTGCTGCTGAACTAAGGGAAAGGAGAAAGATCAAAGAAAATAAGAAGCTGCTTTTTTAAGAGCAGGAATTTATCAGTCAATAGAAATAGAATTGCCGGTCGCGCTGGTTCAAAACGGAAGGATACTTCTCCCTTAATCTTTGAGCGACTGCAGCACTTCAGGAAAATTTTGTTCAAAAACTTCTTTTCGGACGTCAACATTTTTTACATCCCGCAGATAGGCGACAATAGGAGGAAGATTATGTTGAAGATTGATCAGCTTGGTCCGGCTATCGTCAAGATCAGTCGTTAGCATGTTTCTATTTCTGCGTTTTTCGAACAAAGGATTTAAAGCATCAAGTTTATCCTGTATTGTATCACCGATCTTATCGACAAAGCCATCGTCAAAAAAATCTTTATCGAGGTAGCATCCAATAAATTTCTTTTCTTCAAAAAATTCCTTGAATTTCAGTGATCCTGCCAATTCAATGTTCACCCAGCCGGAGCTAAGGCTTTTCACAGAAATCAGGGACAATGTAGCATCAGTAGTTTTTATACTGGAAATAATAAAGTCGTAGATTTTTGTTCCTGCTTTCATGGACGCCGAATCGAGGATAACGCTAATATTGTTCTCTTCAAGTTTTTGTTTCAACAGGTCGGCTGTCTCTGCATCCCCATGATTGTATGAAATAAAAACAGTCTTTTGATTTTTCTTCTCCGCCTTTTCCTTTTCGAGCTGAGCCTTGCTTTCATCAACGTATTTTTCTACCTGTCCGTTCTTGTCATTGATGCCATCCTTTTGTAACCATTTCTTAAACTCCTCCAGCTCGGCTATTTGTCCTTCGAGGTCATACGAGCCAAAATAGGAAGCGTCAAGGTCGAAAGCTGTTTGCACAAGCCGGGTTTGTGACAATTTATTGCGGTTGATGCGGGAAAGATTCAGCCATATTTTGTGCAGGTAGAAATAGATGCGTTCCCGGGTGGCGACATCCTGCAAAGATTTTCCGGCGCGTTCCCTGCCCAGCGCCTGCAGCAGCTTTTTCTGCAGGATCACTTCTACATGTGTTCGAAGCAAATTGATGCGCAGGTACCGAAGCGTGTTATTGTAATTCCGAAAGTCATTTGGCGATACACCCAATTTATCAGTATCGCTATTCGTGGCTATTATCCAGGTTTTCAAATTATAATGCCGGTCCTTTAACACGTAGGTAGTAAAACCCGCATACAGTTTTATCCCCTCCGCTGGTAGTTCCGGCAATTCAACTAATTGGAAGTTCAAACCGCTGATGTCGACTTTCGAAATATCCATGTGCAGCAACACCACCGGCTCACAGCTCTCTGCTTCATGATAGATTTCAGTACTGCGAAAAGTTTTTTTTCCTTTTTGTGTAGCCCAAAAATAAGCGGCCATCATGTCATCGCCGGAATCAATGAATGGAGTGAATTCAGACAGGCGACTGCCTACTTTTATTTTCACCGGGCAGAGAAGATATTGGCGGACATGCGCCATGATGGCTTCAGCCGTGCCCACTGCGTTAAAATCTCCGGCAGCAACTTGATCTTCAAAGGAGTCATTAAAACCAACTTCAAATTTGCCCATGCACTTGCCGTCAGACTGGAAGCGACGAAAAAGTATCCGGCTTGCTGAAGGACCGTCGTGCAGGTTTTTGAAAAAATGATTTTCCTCCATACCGCAGAAGTTGATAACACTGCGGGCGTTACAATACTTTTTTTCATCATCCCAGGGACCTAAGTACGGATTATTGCGGCTGAAGATCTCCCCGAAATAACGGAGACGCTCATCGTCGCCTGGCTCCGGCCAGTTGGGCCGTTCAATTCGGTTGGGTTCTACCTTCAGGTACCGGTAGTCAAGCAGCGGAAACTGCAATGTGAGAAACATAAAAAGATCCGGTTTGTTTATACTGCCACCTTCTGTAACTCTCTGTTGGAAAGATTCCATCAGCGTAGAGCGCTTGCCGTTGTCGGCATAGTAAATATAAAAATTTTTTTACGCAGTCTCCGCCAGGAGTCTTTGGTACTCAAGTGGGCAAGTTTTAGGAGCTCCCCTATTTCTAAGGTTTAGCAAAACGATCGCCGGTTATTTTCGTCGTTTATAAAGGGGTTGGCTACATGCTATTACTGCGCCGGTATCCTACACAGGAATTCGCAATTGCCCGAAAAAAATATTCAATGATTCATTTGAAGGAAATGGGCAACCTTGATGGTCTTCTCCGACGAAAAGATTTTGTAATCTGTTGTCATCAGGTCGCAGATTTTTGACTTTTGATTTACATTTCCACCTCAATACCCCGCCGCCATTCCATCTTTCCGCGGGTCCGAAGCGCCGTGATAGACACCTTGCAATGCATCGTACTGAATCGCCTGGTAACCACCAAAATTTCCAGGTGTGCCGGCAGCCACCTTGTAACCCATTTGGAGGAGAGACCTGATTGTTGTTTCCGGAAATCCGCTTTCAAGATAGATCGTGGCTGGCCCTTTTACGAAACTCCCCGTGGGATCTGTGCCGCCCTGGTGATCGATGCGGGGTGCATCGCCTGCTTCCTGCAGATTCATACCGAAGTCGATCATATTCATGAGAATTTGCACATGCCCCTCCGGCTGAAAGCCGCCACCCATGACGCCGAAGCTCATAAAAGGCTTATCATCTTTCGTTACAAAAGCTGGAATGATCGTATGGAAAGGACGCTTGTGCGGGGCATAGGTGTTATTTTTATTTTCTTCTAACGTAAACATGTACCCGCGGTTTTGAAGAAAGAAGCCTAACCCGTCCGGGATCAGTCCTGAACCGAATTCAAAAAAATTACTTTGGATGAGGGAGATCATATTGCCCTCCTCATCGGCAACTGTAAGGTAAACGGTCTCACCACCTTTTAGTGCTTTATCATCACCGGCAAAAACGGAATCCATGGCTGTGCCTGGGTGAATTAATTTCGCCCGCTGCCTGCCATAAGATTTTGAGATCAATTCGCTCACGGGAATCTTTAAAAAATCCGGGTCGGCGTAAAACTTAGCCCGGTCTTCGTATGCCAGCCGTTTGGCTTCCGTGAAAAGATTCAGGTGTTCTGTACTGCCATACCGGACCTTTGAAAAATCAAATTGCTCGAGGATGTTCAGCATTTGGAGTACGGCAATTCCCTGCCCGTTGGGTGGCAGTTCCCAAACCCGAAAACCGCGGTAAGTAGTGGACACGGGTTCCACCCAATCAGAAGAATGATCAGCCAAATCTTTAGCAGACAAGTAACCACCGCGTGCTTTTATAAAGTCAGCTAACTGGCTGGCAATTTCTCCTTTATAAAAAATATCCCTGCCGCCTTTCGCTATTTTTTCCAGCGAATTGGCCAGGTCAGGGTTTTTCTGAATATCCCCCCTGGCCCTGGGTTTACCACCGGGTAAATAAATCGCTGCTACATTATTGTCGTTTCCGGCAATGCCGGGTAGTGACTTCAGTGAAAAAGCTAACTCATCAGCAATCGGAAAACCTTCGCGGGCATAATTGATAGCCGGCGCTAAAATTTTCTCCATTGGCCTTTTACCGAAGCGTTCATTCAGTTTATACCAACCGTCAATGCAGCCGGGGACGGACACAGGTAATGCGCCGGTAATCGGAATTTTGTTTTGCCCATTTTTCTTTAGCATCTCTAATGTCAATCCATAGGGAGATCTTCCGGAGGCATTGAGTCCATATAATTTTTTTGTTTTTGCATCATAAACGATGGCAAAAAGATCGCCGCCAATGCCATTCATCTCCGGGTCAGTCACGCCTAAAACGGCGTTAGCAGCGATAGCAGCATCAATGGCATTTCCGCCATTCTTTAAAATATCAAGAGCCACCTGCGTAGCCAGGGGATGACTCGTGGCGGCCATGCCATGCCGCGCCATCACAACGGAACGGGTGGCAAAAGCCTCACCGGTGAGCCTGTCCTGGGCTGTTAATAGTGTAGGAGAAAGGAGCAAAAAAAAGAAGGGGAGATAATTTTTTCGAAACATAAAATCTTTTGCTGAAGTTAGGAAGAATGAAATAAGAAGCGGCTTGCAGATCAAGCCTAAACTACTACCTTGAAAAAAAAGATACTATGAGGGCTTTGCTATTTTTCTTCTCACTGTTCATCATTCCAGCACTGCAGGCGCAAACCTACATCACACATGTAAACCTGGTAGACGTAGAAAATATGACACTGAAGAAAAATCAGACAGTGATCATCAGTGGCGAAAAAATTATTGGGATAAAAGCCAGCAATCACGAAGGGATTCCTGCCACAGCAAAAGTGATCGATGGTACCGGGAAATATCTTATGCCAGGCCTCGTAGATGCACACGTACATTTTTTTCAATCGGGCGGACTCTATACCCGCCCGGATGTAATAGATCTCAGGAAGTATCACAGTTATGATGAAGAGAATAGATGGGTGCACAATAATTTTCAGGATCTTTTGCAGCGGTATTTACGGGCAGGCATTACCACCGTTATTGATCCCGGATCAACCCTTTCCTTTCTGAGACAAAGAGATACCCTGGATGCAGATGCTACCTTACCAATGGTGTATATGACAGGTCCGCTTTTAACTACCTATGAGCCGGTTGTATACGAAGGATTGGGGATGGAAGAGCCTTTCTTTAAAATGAATTCTCCTGAAGAGGCCCGCCGTTTTGTACAAAAGGAAATACCATTCAAACCCGATTTTATCAAAATTTGGTACATTGTGTTAGGGGTGAACAAAGACTCATCGGCCCGCGCTTCCCTGGCGATGGTAAAGGCTGCCATTGATGAAGCACATCTGCATCATCTGAAAGTGGCCGTGCATGCCACGGAAAGAGTGACCGCGCAACTGGCCGCAGAGAATGGCGCGGATTATCTAGTACACAGTGTCGATGATGAAGTAGTGAATGATGACTTCGTGCAAACGTTGAAAACACATCATGTTATTTTGTGTCCGACCCTGATCGTTGGAAAAAATTATTACCGTGTTTTTGCACAGCAATACAAACCGTCTAGTAAAGATTCGGTTTTAGCTAATCCAGAAATACTGAACAGCCTTTTTGATTTGCAGGGCATTCAGGATACCATGTTGGCAAAGAGATACAAATGGCAAAGCGAAATGCTCCTTAAACAGGCCGGACGGGAAGACAGCGTCATGGCTGCCAATCTGAAAAAACTACATAACGCCGGCGTTACCATTGCCACTGGCACTGACGCAGGGAACATCGGAACCATGCACGCCAGTTCCTATTTTGATGAGATAAGGGCTATGAAAAAGGCCGGGCTGTCGGTCCCCGAAATATTACAGGCATCAACGGTCAATGGCGCAAAGGTGTTAGGTAAAGAAAAATTGTTTGGCAGCATTCAAAAAGGAAAGCTGGCAAATATGGTACTTCTGTCAGCCAATCCGCTGGATGACCTGGCGAACTGGGAGAAAGTCGTTGCCGTTATAAATAAAGGCAATATCGTTCCCTGATTTCTCCAGGTGGAATCCATTATTTTGACCTTTAATGACTGACTTTCTTCAAATGCTTTCCGGTTAAAAAATATTTTCGGCAAGAGTAGGGAACCGCATTACAAATAAGTTTATAGGATTATGTATTTAGTTCGCAAAGGCATGGATATGTCTAATCTATTTAGTATTTTCTTGCTAAATACATTAGTTATGAAAAAGGCGTTGAGTATAAGCGAATTTAGGAATAAGTTTAGGACAGAAGAAGATTGGGTGCATCCCAAATTTTCGCAACTTTAAGCAGCAGCTTTAAATCCATATTTAGTTAGTTCTATTATTTTAGCCCATTGATGATTTTTATTTATTACTCTAAGGTTAAGCATACTCTGCGCACCTTTTTTACCCCATCG
>JBBQSI010000056.1:0-11526 GCA_038213975.1 Chitinophagales bacterium | reverse complement strand
TTGCCGAATCCTATTACATATCAGCCGCGCGTGTTTCCGAACGTGAGCATTTGAGAGAAAGCCTGGAAAAAATGTTGGCGGATGAAAGCGCCTATTTGCTAGAAGTTAAGGTGGGTAAAGAGAACAATGTTTTCCCTATGGTGCCCCAGGGATGCAGTGTTGCAGAAATCAGGTTGAAATAAATTTCCAGGCTATTAAATCTTTGATATGAAACAGGAATATACACTTACGGTTTACACAGAAAATACCATTGGCCTGCTGAACCGCATCGCGATAATATTTTCCCGGCGAAAAATAAATATTCACAGCCTCAATACTTCGCCAACGGAGATTACTGGTATTCACCGGTTCAACATTGTGATTGAGGAAACCGAGGACGTTGTTAAAAAATTATCGAGACAAATAGAAAAGCAGGTTGATGTTTTGAAGGCGTATTATAATACCAATGACGAAATCATTTGGCAGGAAATGGCGCTTTATAAAGTATCCACTGACGCGATCACCGAAAAGGTAAAAGTGGAGAGACTGCTCCGCGAGTTTGGAGCAAGAGCTGTCGCTATACGGAAAGACTATACAGTATTTGAAACTACCGGCCACCGGGAAGAGACAGACAAACTCATAGAATTTCTCGATCCGTACGGATTAATCGAATTTGTGAGAAGTGCCCGCGTAGCGATTATCAAGGACAGCCATGGCTTTCATGAAAAGGTGAAAGAGTTTGAAGAAATGCAACCTGGCCGCGAGATCATAGAGAATGAATATCTTGGCAAGCAGGACGAAGTATTTAGTATGTAAAGAACTGAATATGAAAGTGCAGAACGTAATACCCATCCTTAGGATTTTCGATTATGAAAAAGCAAAAGAGTTTTATCTTGACTGGCTGGAGTTTGAATTAAAATTTGAACATGTATTTGAGAACGGCATGCCAAAATATATCGAGATCGCCAGGGACGGAATTACATTACATTTAAGTGAACATCATGGCGACGCGTCACCTGGAGCCAGGGTTTTTTTATGGTGCACCGGGGTTAAGGAGTTTCACAAAATGCTTGTTAATAAGAAATATAAAAATAACAGACCCGGACTTCAGGAAACATTTTATGATTCCCTGGAGGTAGAAGTAACAGATCCTTTTGGGAACCGGCTTTGTTTCAATGAAAAAAAATAGGAAAAACTAATTCACCAAATAACAAATAAATCATGGCAAAACTAAATTTCGGTGGCGTTGAAGAAAACGTCGTCACCCGTGAAGAATTCCCGCTCAAGAAAGCGCAGGAGATATTGAAAGATGAGGTAGTAGCCGTCATTGGCTATGGCGTGCAGGGGCCCGGACAGGCGCTGAACCAGAAAGAGAACGGTGTGAACGTAATCATCGGCCAGCGGAAGAATTCCAAAAGCTGGGACAAGGCCGTGAAAGATGGTTTTGTAGAAGGAGAGACATTGTTTGACATTGAAACTGCATTAGAGAAAGGAACCATCATATGTTACCTCCTGAGCGATGCTGCGCAAATAGCTATGTGGCCAACCGTAAAAAAGCATCTTACGCCCGGCAAGGCATTATATTTTTCTCATGGTTTTGGTATCACTTATCGTGACCAAACTGGCATTATTCCTCCAAAAGATGTGGATGTGTTTTTGGTGGCACCAAAAGGATCTGGCACGTCGCTCAGGAGAATGTTCCTGCAGGGCCGCGGCCTGAATAGCAGCTACGCAATTTTTCAGGATGCGACGGGTCGCGCATTTGAGAGAGTGGCTGCTCTTGGCATAGCCATCGGCTCCGGCTATTTGTTCGAAACAGATTTCAAAAAAGAAGTGTTTAGCGATCTTACCGGCGAGCGTGGTACATTGATGGGCGCTATCCAGGGAATCTTTGCTGCGCAATATGAAGTGCTCCGTTCAAAAGGGCATTCTCCTTCAGAAGCCTTCAATGAAACAGTGGAAGAACTAACCCAGTCCCTCATGCCATTGGTAGCTGAAAATGGCATGGATTGGATGTATGCAAACTGTTCTACCACGGCCCAGCGGGGTGCGTTGGATTGGTGGAAAAAATTCAGGGATGCAACTATGCCGGTATTTAAAGAATTATATGAAAGCGTAGCGACGGGTAAAGAATCCCAGCGCTCTATTGATTCAAATTCCCAGGAAGATTACCGTGAAAAACTCAACGAAGAGTTGAAAGAACTTCGGGAAAGCGAAATCTGGCGGGCAGGCAAGACTGTTAGGAGCCTCCGTCCTGAAAATCAATCCGCGCCGGGCTCTGCCGGTAACGGTCAGACGAAAAAAGCAGAGTCTGTATCATAATATAACTACCGTGTTGAATGGAAATGGAAGCGGAAACCAAAGTTGGAGAAGAGACCCCTTCACGGAAATGGAAATTAGATTTCGATTCGGCGACTGAACGGTTGAAAAAGGTCGTACATAAAACGCCTCTTACTTATAATCAAAACCTTTCCAAAAGATATAAAGCAAATATTTTCCTTAAACGCGAAGACCTCCAGGTTGTAAGATCCTATAAGTTACGTGGTGCTTACAACATGATGAGTTCTTTACCCGGATCTCAGCTGGCACAAGGCGTAGTGTGCGCCAGCGCGGGAAATCATGCACAAGGTTTTGCATATTCCTGTAAGCAATTGGGGACAAAAGGTGTGGTATTTATGCCGGTGATCACGCCCAACCAGAAAGTAAACCAGACAAAAATGTTTGGCGAAGAGTGGATCGAAATACGGTTGGTGGGAGACACATTTGATGCTTGTGCCGTGGCGGCCAAAAGATTTTCTTCAGAAAATGATATGACTTTCATCCCGCCCTTCGATGATTTACGCATCATCGAAGGGCAGGGTACTGTCGGTGTTGAAATCCTTAGTGAACTTGAGAAAATTGACTACTTGTTTATACCTGTGGGTGGTGGAGGGCTAAGTGCCGGCGTTGGATCATATTTCAAATCAAATTCTCCCGCTACGCAGATAATTGGTGTAGAGCCTGAAGGAGCTCCTGCAATGGAGCGTTCATTAAAAGCTGGCAAACCTGTTACGCTCGATGCAATTGATCCCTTTGTTGACGGAGCTGCAGTGCGAAGGGTAGGAGATGTTACGTTGCCTATCTGTCGTGAGGTGCTCGATGATTTAATATTGGTGCCCGAAGGGAAAGTTTGCACTACGATTTTGAAACTTTATTCTCAAGACGCTATCGTCGCGGAGCCGGCCGGTGCACTTTCAATAACTGCCCTGGACGAATACGCTGAAAAAATAGTCTCGAAAAATGTGGTGTGCATTGTGAGCGGCGGTAATAATGATATTGACCGAATGCAGGAGATAAAAGAACGTTCCCTGCAATACGAGGGACTTAAGCATTATTTCCTTATCCGCTTTGCACAACGCCCCGGAGCACTTAAAGAGTTTGTGAATTTTGTTTTAGGCCCGGCAGATGATATCTCCCGTTTTGAATATATTCAAAAGCATAATAAAGAAACTGGTCCTGCTTTGGTAGGAATAGAACTCCGCTCCCGTGAAGACTATCAAAATCTGCTGAACAATATGCATAAATACAATGTGCAATTCACCGAGTTGAAGAAAGGTGATGATGCATTCAGTTACCTCGTATGACCGTTGAACAAATACTATTCGGAAAAATCTGCCTTTTCATGAATCCAAACATTCGCTCTGCTGGACCGGCTGATATGCCCGCCATTTACAAACTAATGGAGGATTTTTCAATCTTTCAAAAGACACCGGAAAAACTTTTGAACACGACTGACCAACTGCAAAATGATTCTAACGACTTCAAATGCATCGTGATAGAATCTGGGAACATGATTGTTGGTTTTGCATCATACTTCTTTACGTACTATTCATGGTCCGGCAAAGGTTTGTATCTCGATGACCTGTATATTGATCCATCTTACAGAGGAAAAGGTTTTGGTAAAAAACTGCTGGATGCCGTGTTTGACATCGCCCGTGATGCAAATTGCAAACGCGTAAGATGGCAGGTATCTAGGTGGAATAGCGAAGCCATAAAATTTTATAAACAAATCGGCGCTACAGTTGAGGACACAGAGATAAACTGTGATCTTTCGCTATCTTGATAACATTTACCCCATAAAGGGTTAGAACGTTGTATGTCGTTAATTCAACGAGCTTTCAGGCTGATGCAGCAGGAAGAAAGGACGTCCTTGAAGATTTGCCTTGTAGACAATCATAGTTCTGGCTTTCCCTCTTCCCTTCTTATCATTTCAGTGTATGGTTGTCCATTATTCTGATTCATTTGTAACATTCACATAGAACTGGCTCTGGGATGCAATACGCAATCAAATAATGGAATCGAAAGTATCTTATATCAACACTTGTCAAGCGCTTGCTCAATATCCCCGAGTACATCGTCTGCATGTTCCAGGCCTACGGAAATTCTGATCAGGCCCGGTGTAATATTTACTCTCAGTCTTTCTTCTTCTGTAAGCTTGCTATGGGTGGTACTTGCGGGGTGGGTGGCAATACTCCGGGAATCTCCGAGGTTAGCTGTAAGCGTTAGCAGTTCAAGGCTGTCAAGGAAGGTGCTGCCTGCCTCTACGCCGCCGTTCAGTTCAAAACATACGATGCCACCGCCCGTGAGCATCTGCTTTTTTGCAATGTCATATTGCGGGTGACCCGGCAGATGTGGATACTTCAGCCATTTAATCTTTTGGTGGCCTTCCAGGGCGCGGGCAATTAATAATGCACTCCGGGAGTGTCTCTCCATTCTCACCTCCAGTGTTTCGAGGCTCTTGCTTAAGATCCAGGCGTTGAAAGGCGACAGCGCCGGACCAGTATTGCGGCAGAACGAAATAATATCCGGAAATAATTCCTTCTTTCCAACAATAATACCTCCCAGGGCTCTTCCCTGTCCGTCGATCCACTTTGTGGCAGAGTGAACTACCAGGTCTGCGCCCCATTCGAGTGGCCGTTGATTCAATGGCGTGGCAAAGCAGTTGTCAACATTCACAATGATGTTGTGTGCCTTTGCCACTTTGCAAACATGCTCCAGGTCAATAATGTCTAACCCGGGATTGGTAGGTGTTTCCAGGAAAAACATTTTTGTATTCGGTTTGATAGCTGCCTCCCATTCCTCAGGCTTGCCGGCACTTACATAAGTGCATTCGATTCCAAAGTTCGGAAGCCATTTCTTAATAATATTGTGGGTACTGCCGAATACAGCGTCGCACGATACTAAATGGTCACCCGATTTCAACAAGGCCATGAAACTCGCAAAGATGGCGCTCATACCAGTTGCCGTCGCCACACCGCTGTCCGCACCTTCCAGCGCTATCATTTTTTGCACAAACTCGTTCACCCCCGGGTTGGAGAATCGACTGTAAATATTGTCGTCTGATTCATCAGCGAAGGCGGCACGCATTTCTTCTGCGCTGTCAAAGCAGAAACTGCTTGTCATGAATATTGGTGCAGAATGTTCCATTTCCTCAGATCTTTGTGTCTGGATACGTATAGCCTGGGTAGAAGGATGATAATTATTCATGCTATCGAGTTAGATGTTAAGCGGTGCAAAAGTAGCGTTTGATGTATTGGGAGCAAAGTTGTTTTAAGGATGTGCCCCATTAAAAAATCATAAGAGTAACCATCTAACCCGCCCGTGAAAAGTTCGGAATCAAACTAGATTCATCTGACCTATCCAGCCTTGGGAAAAATCCGTACGTCATATTTAAATAATAAGCATGAGAATTGTATTCCTGGCTTTTGCCATCCTGGGGTTGGTTGCGTGTAAAAAAAATGAAACGACACAACCAGATCCACCAATACCAGCGGTTGTTGATGTTCCAAGATTGCAGCCTTTGTATGATCACGCGGTGGTTTTAATCCTGGAAAACAAGCCAAGCGAAAAAATCATTGGCTCGGCAGATGCGTCCTTGATCAACTCCCTTGTTGCAAAGAGCGCCAACTTTCTTCAGTCTTATGCAATCGAGCACCCAAGCCAGCCTACTTACCTCGATCTGTTTTCCGGGGACAACCAGGGTGTTACGGATAATAGCAGACCTACCAATCATTTCACAACACCCAATCTTGCCAGTCAGCTTATTACCGCCGGTAAAACTTTCGCTACTTACTTAGAGGATTTACCGTTAGCGGGTTGGGACAGCTCCATTAAAAAGAGCTATGTAAGAAAACACAATCCTGTTGCTAATTGGATGGGCACCGGCACCAACCAGGTACCGGGAACGACCAATCAGCCTTTCACAGCATTTCCATCCGATTTTACAAAACTGCCCACTATCAGTTTCGTTGTTCCCTCCCTGCAAACGATATGCATGACGGTACCATACGCGAAGGGGATGATTGGGTGAAGAATGAATTGGGAGCGTATATTGATTGGTGCAGCCCGCACAATAGTTTGTTCATCCTCACTTTTGACGAGGACGATAAAAACTACGGGAACCACATTACTACACTATTTCTTGGTGATAAAATAAAGCCCGGCTCTTATTTTCAAAAGATCAATCACTTCACTGTTCTGCGCACATTGGAAGATATTTATAGCCTGCCTGCAGCCGGAAAAGCGGCAGACGAAACGGCGATCACTGACTGTTTCATCTTGAAATAATTCCGGCTAAACAGGATGGGTAGATTGCCTCACAACGAGTTCTGCCGTTAAAGCAATTTGTGTCAAAGCATCTCCACTGGGTTTATCTATCTGTGCCAGCAAACATTGCGTAGCCAATTGACCTATTTCTCTTATTGGCTGCCGAAGGAATGTCAGGGGAGCGTAAAATAGATCTGAAGCATCCAACTCGTCAAACGTAATAAGCGCCAATTGGTCCGGCACCCTGATGTTGTTTGCATGGATATATCTCAAGCCATGTAACGCCAGAATGTTAGAAGCAAAAAGTACGGCATCCGGAGGCTCGGGTAGCTTGAGCAATGCTTCCAGGGCAGCCTCTACTTCAGTTTTGGTATTTTTCAAAAAGGAAGTTTCCCTACAATATGCCGGGTCTTCGATAATACCATTCTCTCGCAGGCCCTCCACGAATCCTTTCTTACGTTGTGCCAGGTTGAAAAGCTTAGTCTTGTAAGTAACCAGCGCAGGTCTCTTAATGCCTCCTTTTGCAAAATGATGCACCGCCTTCAAAGAAGCTTCATAATTGTCGAGGCAAATCCAGTTGGTCTCAACATCCGGAAAATACCGGTCAATCATTACAAATGGAATCCCGTTGTCCAGCAGGTATTTTGTATTGTCTTCTCCATTTTCAGCCGGTGCAATTATGAGTCCATCCACCTGGCGGTCGTGAAATGTATGTAACAACTTGCACGATTTCTCTGCATCCTCATCAGCGCTGCCAAAAATTACGGTGTATTTATTTTTGTCCGCTTCATCTTCAATGATCCTGGCCAGGCTGGAAAAAAATGGATTGGAAATATCTGCTACAATCAGCCCGAGTGTAAAAGTCTTCTGCAGCTTCAGGCTTTTTGCTATCTGGTTTGGTCGGTAGTTTAGTTCTTGTGCGGTCTGTTTTATTTTCAAAGCAACTTCTTTGCGGATTCGCCCGGACTTCTGGTTATTTAATACATAGGAAACCAGCGCTGTTGATACGCCGACTTTGCTGGCAATGTCTTTTAAAGAGATCTTTTTCTTCATTTAGAGTGGTCGCTGGAAATTATTAACAATCTCTTGAAAATTGATTTTTATCCTAAATTATTAATGATCAATTACTTATTAAGTTAATTATTTGGCCTTTGAAATATTAGGATCAAATGTACGGTTATGTTTAAACGATTAAACAAAAAGATGTAGTTTTGCTTTTGAATAATTAAAAATTAAAAAATGGCAACATCTAAATATATAGGACTGGTTGAGTGCAATGGCACTCCCGGCATTTCATCGGGCGTACAGGTTGAAGGATTTGACGTCAAGAAATTTATGACGCGTACAGCTGAAGTGGCAACGAATGTAAAGTATTGGTATCCGGCTGCAGAAGAGGTTCAAAATATTGAGGCCATCATTGAAGACGGCGATATCGAACTCATCTTTGTATCAAAGCCTGGCCAGGATGATTTGGAAATGGTCGGTAAGGCGGTTCGGTCAGGAAAAAATGTTAGAATAATTTAAACTTACAAATACGCCTTTACCCAAGGCAATTACATATTGACGAAACGATTGCCTGCATAAACTTGCAGGCATTTCTTTTAAACTACATGAAATGAGTTCAACTTTAACAATCAATAAAAAATCCACCGGGTGGTTCCTGCAAGGCAACCCAGGACTTCCGGTTTCCAAAGGATACATCAATAGGGTAAAGCTTGCAAGATTATACCGCATTTCCACAAGCGTTTTCTTTTTCATTGCCGGACTCACTTTTGCTACGTGGGCGAGCCGGATACCAGATATTCAAACACGCTTGCACCTCAGTGAGGCAGGACTTGGCGGAGTATTATTCGCTTTGCCTGCAGGGCTTATGACCAGTTTGCCTTTGTCAGGATGGATGGTTTCCAGGTTTGGTAGCAGAAAGTTGATGCTCGCCGGGGCCATCTTTTATCCTGCTACACTCATAATGTTAGGCGCTGCAGGTACAGTATGGCTTTTGGTGATGGGTCTTTTTTTCTTTGGCTTATTTGCCAATGTCATCAACATTGCAATGAATACCCAGGCAGTAGGTGTCGAGACGCTTTACGGCCGATCTATTATGGCTTCTTTTCACGGCCTTTGGAGTATCGCAGGATTTACCGGCGCTGCCGTTGGGGCCCTGGCAGTATCTGCCGGCTTCAGCCCGATGGTTCACTTTGTGTTCGTTTGTGCGCTGGCGTTAGCACTCGTGATTATCGCGTATTCTTTTACCCTTCCCCACGACCAGGCAAGTAAGGAAAGCAGTAAAGTATTTATAAAGCCGGACAGGCAAATTTGGATCCTGGGCATTATTGCATTTTGTTGCCTGTTATGTGAGGGCGCAATGGCAGACTGGAGTGGAGTATACTTTAAAAAGGTAGTGAACGCCCCGGTTTCTATGATCACGATTGGTTACCTGGCTTTTACTTCAACTATGGCACTCGGACGTTTTACCGGCGATTGGCTGGTTACAAAAACGGGTATCGACAAGATGCTAAAAATAAGCGGCGCTTTTATCACAGCGGGTTTGTTATTAGCAGTTGCTTTACCAACCTTGGTGGCAGCAACTGCCGGATTTCTGCTGGTTGGGTTTGGTGTGTCTTCTGTAATCCCCATCGTATATGGCGTTGCCGGAAAATCAACCACCATGTCGCCGGGCACAGCATTGGCCACGGTATCTACCATTGGGTTTCTTGGCTTCCTTGTCGGGCCGCCACTCATTGGATTTCGTGCGCAGGCAATCAATTTAAGATGGTCTTTTGGCGTTATAGCCCTTGTTGGTTCAGGCACAGCATTATTATCAACAACCCTACATAAAAAAAATTAGTAAACTAAAATATTTTGATCATGAAAACGATTTTAAACCAGGTGAAACACATTTTTTTAAAGCGAAGGCGGACAACCGCGAACATTTCTGCTTACAGAAATGCAGCACCAATTGTTGCAGCGAAGATGCGGGGATACGTTTCATGGCCGGACGAGCATGAAAAAGTGCAGCGTGAGAGGCCTGAAGATGGCATTCGTGTTGGCCGTACGAAAGACGGTGGCTTCATCGCCTTTCCGGCATAAAGAGTATATCCTGAATGATTTAGTACCTTATTAATTCAGACAGGCTGACCAGGGGTTGTTGCATCGCAGCAGCCCTTTTTTTATGTGCGCCATGCATGCCATTGTTCTTTAAGGTTAAAGTCCTGAACAGGCCATCTAACGGGAACTGTTAGTCCAAAGCAAGGGTGTTTATCGTGAGATAAAATCTGAAGGAAGCGGCGGACAAAATTGTGAGTTGACGAACAGAAACAGGATACAAGGCTTACTCATTAGGTTAGCTGGCATTAGACAGCGAAGCCTCACAGTTAGACGTAAACATGAGGTAGTAAATCCTGCGACTTACAATGGAGGAACAATGAGCCTGCCCGTCCGGCAGGCGGGCTTACCATGGGAGATCTGTTTTTTTTACAGAGGCAGAGGTACGAGCGAGTGCCAAAGCAATGGGAACAAAGCAGAAGTCAGCCCCGATCAATATCGGGGGCATAGTAGTGAAGAAACTTCTGTAATGGAAGTGGAGCGAAGGGCAGAATCTTTAAAGCAGGGGAGTTTAATTTGAAGTAGTAAAAGCCATTAGTTTGAAGAAACGAAAAGAAAACAAAGTGTTGCAGCCCCGGATGAATCCGATGGAAGAACGAAGGCAAAGCAACCACCTGTTCGTGGAGGCTGTACCCGTATGGTATAGTCAAAGCTGTCAGGTAAATTCTACGTGGCTTTCTGCATGCAAAGAAGAACGCAGCCTGACGAAGCATTTGATGGAATACATTGCCGACCCATTAAATGTAACCAAAGCTCTGCGCAGAGTGGAGAGCAATGGAGGCAGCAGCGGCGTAGATGGAATGAAGGTAGAGGAACTGAAAGAATGGTTGGGCGAAAACCTGACTATACTACAGGAACAACTACTTACAGGCAGCTATCAGCCGCAGGCAGTCAAAGGAATAGAAATACCCAAGCCTGGCGGCGGCAAACGCCAGTTGGGCATCCCGACGGTTATAGATCGGTTGGTGCAGCAGTCCATCCATCAGGTATTAAGTATAAGGTACGAGAGTATATTTTCTGAAAACAGCTACGGCTTCCGCCCCAATAGGAACGCTCATCAGGCACTTAAACGGGCAGCAGGATATGTTGCAGAGGGTAAAAACTTTGTGATAGACCTTGATTTGGAAAAGTTCTTTGACGAAGTAAACCACCATCGTTTAATGTGGTTGCTAAGCACCCGCATAGGCGACAAGCGGTTACTTCAGTTAATACACCGCTACCTGAAAGCAGGAATGATGCATGGCGGGTTATTAGAGCAGCGCATCAAAGGCACTCCGCAGGGCAGTCCGCTAAGTCCGCTACTATCCAATATAGTCTTAGACGAGTTGGATAAAGAGCTTGAGCGTCGTGGACATTGCTATGTGCGCTATGCCGATGATGTGAAAATCTTTGTAGGCAGCAGCAGAAGATCCGAAGAAGTGAAAGCGGGTATCACAAGGTATATAAGGCAGAAACTCAAATTGAAAATCAACGAGAGCAAAAGCAGAATATGCAAAGGGTATGAGCTTAATTTTTTGGGTCATAGTATTTTAAATCATGGCCAGATAGGATTAAGTAAACAGAGCGAGCAACGCTTGAAAGACAAAATCCGTCAGGTAACGAAAAGGAACAGAGGCATCAGCCTCGAAGAAATGCTAAAAGAACTGCGCCCCATGCTACAAGGATGGCTCAACTACTTTAGGTATGCGAAGATGAAAAGCAAAATGGAAGCGATAGAAGGATGGTTGCGCCGCAGATTAAAATGCTTTAGGCTAAAACAATGCAAACGGGTGATAGGAATAGTGAGGTGGTTGAGAAAGTTAGGAGTAGAGCAAACCCTAAGTTGGCGCACGGCATTAAGCGGTAAATGCTGGTGGCGGT